>NZ_JBHWJQ010000007.1:0-242395 GCF_042731435.1 Streptomyces sp. NPDC059861
GCCGTCGGGGGCGCCGACCGGGGCGGGCACCGGCGGGGCGGAGACGGGCGGCGCCGGCACGACGGGGTCGTGCGAGGGCGGCGGCGGTACCGCGGGCGGGCGGCCGGAGCTGCGGCCGGCGCCCGAGGCGGGCTTGGCGGCGGGGCGGCCGCCACGACGGGACTCGATCAGGCCCACGGCCTTCTCCGGCAGCCAGGCCGACGCCGTACCGCTGTCGTCGGAGCCGGAGCCGAACAGGTGCGGGGCGAGCTGGGCCTGGAGGTCGGCGGGGCTGGGGCGGGCCGAGGGGTCCATCTGCATGCAGGACTCGATCAGCGGGCGCAGCTCGTCGGGCAGGCCGTCGAGGTCGGGGCCCTCGCGGAGCAGCATGAAGACGGTCTCGACCGGGTTGGCGCCGTGGAAGGGCGGGTGACCGGTGGCGGCGAAGACCAGCGTGGAGCCGAGCGAGAAGACGTCGCTGGCGCCGGTGACGGAGCGCGAGTCCTTCGCCTGCTCGGGCGACATGTAGGCGGGGGTGCCCACGGCGACGTTGGTCATGGTCAGACGGGTGTTCGAGACGCCGGAGGCGATACCGAAGTCGATCACCCGGGGGCCGTCCTCGACGACGAGGACGTTCGAGGGTTTGAGGTCACGGTGGACCAGCCCGGCCCCGTGGATCGACTGGAGCGCCTCCGCGACGCCCGCGGCCAGCCAGCGCACGGCCTGGGCCGGGAGCGGCCCGCAGTCGTTCACTATCTCCTCGAGGGAGGGCGCGGGGACGTACGCGGTCGCCAGCCACGGCACGGCGGCGCGCGGGTCGGCGTCGACCACGGCCGCCGTGTAGAAGCCGGACACCGCGCGGGCCGCCTCGACCTCGCGCGTGAAGCGGACACGGAACAGCTGGTCCTCGGCGAGCTCCGTCCGCACGGTCTTGATCGCCACACGCCGGCCGGACGCCGAGCGCGCGAGATAGACCAGCCCCATGCCGCCGGCTCCCAGCCGTCCCAGCACCTCGAACGGCCCGATACGCCGCGGATCGTGCTGCGTCAGCTGATCCACCACTTGCCTGCCACCTCCCCGTACGAGCCGCGTCACCCACATATGTACGCGACCCCGTGCAGCGTCTCACCACCGCCCCGCCGCGGCGGCACGCACCCCGATTCTTCCTGTCCCGGCCACAGGTTGCGAACCCGGTGACATATCGGGTGTGTCCCTCATACCGGGGCAAGGGGTGGGGCATTCCAGGACAAGCGGTGGCGCAAGCCCGCCGCGGCGACGGCGGAACGACGACGGATCGGCGGCCGATCAGCGACCCGACGGCGATGGACCGGCGTCCGTTCAGCGTTGAAGTACCGCGAACGACGCCCCCTGACCGTCCGACGCCACCCCCACCGTGCCGTACGAGGTGTCGAAGGGCCCCGCCTGGACCCGGCCGCCCAGCCGGCTCACCTCGGCGAGCGCGGCCTCGCAGTCCTCCACGCCGAAGTGGACGACGAAATGCGGCGGCATCTCGGCCGGAAAGGCCCCGGCCAGCGGGGCGCGGCCGAAGTCGGGCGTGGCGTCCGGCCCGAACAGGGCCTCATGGAAGAGATCGCCGTAGAAGTCGTTGGCGGCGGCGGTGTCACGGGCGTACAGCTCGGCCCAGACGAAGGCGCCGGGCGCGTGCCGCAGCCCGAAGCCCGGGTGGGTCCCCGGCTGCCACAGGCCGAACACCGCGCCCTCGGGGTCGGTGGCCAGCGCGGCCACGCCCAGCTCGCCGACCGGCAACGGCGCGGTGACCACCTGGCCGCCCGACGCCCGGATCCGCCGGGTGAGCACCTCGGCGTCCGGCGTCGCGAAGTAGACCGTCCAGACGGTGGGCAGCCGGCCGTCCGCCTTCTGCCCCAGCGCGGCGACGGGCTCGCCCTCGCGGTAGGCCCACACGGAGCCGCCGTACGAGGACTGGAAGGACCACCCGAAAAGTTCACCGTAGAACCGCTTGCCCGCCGCGACGTCGGCGAGCTGCGCGTCCACCCAGCACGGGACGCCCTCCGGGTACGCCGCTTCGCTAGCAGATGTGCTGTTTTCGGCCATGCCGCCAAAGTAACGTCGTCGTCGGCACCCCGCTCACCGGCCACACCACGCGCCGATCACCCGTGCACCCCATTTGCAGTCGGCCGAATCGCGCTCCCATCACCCCTCGGTAAGCTGACGGCATGACAGGACAAGTGCGTACCGTCGACGGCCGCGTGGCCGGTCGGCGTGGGCAGGCGACGCGGCAGAAGCTGCTGGACTGCCTCAGCGAGATGCTCAGCTCCTCTCCCTACCGGGACGTCAAGGTCATCGATGTCGCCCGGAAGGCGGGCACTTCGCCCGCGACCTTCTATCAGTACTTCCCGGACGTCGAGGGCGCCGTCCTGGAGATCGCCGAGCAAATGGCCGCCGAGGGCGCCGGTTTGACGGAGCTGCTCGAAGGCCGCACCTGGGTCGGCAAGGCCGGCTGGCAGACCGCCCAGGAACTGGTCGACGGTTTCCTTGAGTTCTGGCGCAAGAACGACGCCATTCTGCGCGTGGTCGACCTCGGCGCCGCCGAAGGGGACAAGCGGTTCTACAAGCTCCGGATGAAGATCCTGAACTCGGTGAACAACTCCCTCGTCGATGCCGTCACCGAACTCCAGTCCAAGGGCCGCGTCGACAAGGACGTGAACCCGGCTGCGATCGCCGGTTCGCTGGTCGCGATGCTCGCGGCGGTCGCCTCGCACCAGAAGGGCTTCCAGACCTGGGGTGTCAAGCAGGCCGAACTGAAGCCGAATCTGGCGTTGTTGGTACACCTTGGCATCACGGGCAAGAAGCCGACCAAATAGCAGCGGCCGGCCTTTCCCGTCGCCCGCCTTTTTTCTTTTCCGTTGGCCCTCGGTTTCCAAGTCCTGTCAGACAGCCGGTGGTTCACCCGGGTGGACCGCCGCCTGTCATCCGTCACGCCGGGAGCGGCCGGTCCTTGACCACGTGCTTCATCACCAGCGTGGACGTCAGGCGCTGCACCCCCGGCAGCGTCGCGAGCCGCTCGTCGTACAGCCGCTGGAACGCGGCGAGGTCCGCGGTGGCCACCCGCAGCAGGTAGTCCGGCTCCCCGAACAGCCGCTGCGCGTCCAGTACGTGCTCCACCTCGCTGACCGCCTTCTCGAACTCGGCGACCGTGTCCCGGTCCTCCTGCCGCATGGACACGAAGACCAACGCCTCGAAGGTCAGCCCCATGGCCCCCGGCTCGACCACGGCCCGGTATCTGCTGATCGCCCCCGACCGCTCCAGCTCCCGCAGCCGTCGGTGACACGGCGAGACGCTCAGCCGCACCCGCGCGGCCAGCTCGGTCACGGTGAGCCGCCCGTCCTGCTGAAGCTCGGCAAGAATCTTCCGGTCCATGTCGTCCATGGGGAAGATTCTCCCTCAGAACCCGCGATCACGGGGAAACTTCGGAAACACCTTCGGGCACATTCCGCCTAATCTGACCGGCATGGACTCCGCGACCCTGATCTCCTTCCTCGCCCTCGACCTGCTGCTGGTGTGCGTACCGGGTGCGGACTGGGCGTATGTGATCTCGGCCGGTCTGCGTGACCGCTCACCGGTCACGGCGGTAGCGGGCCTGGTCAGCGGCTACGCGCTGCACACCGTGCTCGCGGCGGCGGGCCTGGCGGTCCTGGTGGCGGGATCACCGGTCCTGCTCACGGTGCTGACGGTGGTGGGAGCGGCGTACCTGGTGTGGCTGGGGTGGAGCGTGCTGCGCCGCCCGGGCACGCCGCAGGCCGGGGACGACGCCCCGGTGGCCGGCGGGCGGGTCTTCCTGCGCGGCGCGATGATCAGCGGACTGAACCCCAAGGGGCTCCTGCTCTACCTCTCCGTGCTCCCGCAGTTCCTCGTCACGGGGCACGGTCACCTGCAGGTCCCGGCGCAGACCGCCGTCCTCGGGCTGCTGCACATGGCGTGCTGCGCCGTGGTGTACCTCGGGGTCGGCATCGCGGCGCGCGCGGTGCTGGGCGCCCGCCCGGCGGCGGCACGGGCGGTGGCGCGGACCTCGGGCGCCGCGATGCTGGGGATCGGGGCGTTCCTGCTCGTACAACGGCTGGCGACGCTGTAGCGGTCATCGTCGTACGCCGCCGCGGGGCAGCCGTCGCCTGCGCGCGCGGCCGTCACTTCCGCAGGAGTCTGAAGACGCGGATCTCGCGCGTCACCCGCGCCTGATACGTCGCGTACGGCGGCCAGAACACCAGCACCGCCCGCCAGGCGGCCGCCCGCTCCTCACCCGCCAGCGGCAGCGCGGTCACGGGGATGTCCCGGCCCTTCCAGTTGATCTCGGCGTCGGGGCGGGCGAGCAGGTTGTGGGTCCAGGCGGGGTGACCGGTCCGGCCGAAGTTGGAACCGACCAGCAGCCAGCTCCGCCCACCCTCCTCCGGCATGCAGGCGAGCGGCGTACGGCGGGGCAGGCCGCTCCGGGCGCCCGTGGAGGTCAGGATCACGCCGGGCAGCAGCAGCGCGCTGAGCAGCACCCTGCCGCGGGTAAGGCGGTGGACGGCACGGTCGAGGGCGGGCACGACATACGGGGCGGCCTTCGCGAAACCCCTGGTCGAGGAGACCTTCTGGACGATCCCGGCGACACCCATCAGACGGTCACCTCCGCGCGCTCGAACAGCCGGGCCGTCCCGGCGGCATGGGCGCGCAGCCGGTGCACCGGGCCGAACAGCAGCTCGTCGCCTGCCGCCCGCTTGAAGGAGAGGTGGGCGTCGTGCTCCCAGGTGAACCCGAGACCGCCGTGGAACTGGATGCCCTCGGCGGCGGCGGTGCGCAGCGCCTCCAGCGCCTGGGCGAGGGCGAGCCCGCCGACCCGCTCACCGCGGGCGGTGGCCCAGGCGGCGTAGTAGGCCGCCGAGCGCGCCGCCTGCACCTGTACGTACACGTCGGCCAGTCGGTGCTTGACCGCCTGGAAGGAGCCGATGGGCCGCCCGAACTGCTCGCGCCGGCCCACGTGTTCGACGGTCCGTTCCAGCACACGGTCGGCGGCACCGACGGCCTCGGCGGCGAGCACGGCGGCGGCGGTGTCGCCGAGGGCGGCGAGAGCGGTCAGGGCGGTGGCGCCGGCGGCACGGGCGGGTGCCCCCTGCTCTTCGCCGAGCAACTCGGCCGGCACCTCCCTCAGTTGGATGCTCGCCCTCGGCCGGGTCGCGTCCAGGGCGGTCTGGCGCACGCGGGTCGTTCCGGGCGCGTCCCCCGGCACGAGGAACAGCAGCGTCCGGGACCGGGCGAACCCCCCGGTGTGCGCGGCGACGACCAGCAGTCCCGCGCTGTGGCCGTCCAGCACCTGGTCGACCTCCCCATAGAGCCGCCAGCCGCCGTCCGCCGGGCGGGCCTGGACACCGCCCGCACGGCCGCCGCCCGCCCAGTCGCCCGCGTTGCCGCCGGTCAGCGCGAGAGCGGTGGTGAGGTGGGGCCCGGCGACGGCGAGGGTCGCGGTGAGCCGGCCGGCGGCGAGGCGCGGGAGCAGCTCGGTGCGCTGGGCGTCGGTCCCGAGGGCGAGCAGGAGGGGGGCGACGAGGACGGTGGTGGCGAGCAGCGGCGAGGGTGCCAGCGCGCGGCCGGTCTCCTCGGCGGCGAGGGCGAGCTCGGTCACCGAGCAGCCGACACCGCCGTAGGCCTCGGGGAGCGCGAGTCCGGGCAGGCCGAGCCGCTCGGACAGGGCCGACCAGAGGGCGGGGTCGTGGCCGGCGGGGGTGTCGATGGCGGCGCGCAGCTGCTCGGGGGTGCAGCGGCGGCGGAGCAGTTCACGCAGGGTGCGGCGGATCTCGTCCTGCTCCGGGGTGAAGCTGGCGTCCATGACGGCCTCCCTGAATCTGACGGTCAGTCATATTAGGCCGTCGACGGCCGGCCGCCCAGAGCCAGTGCTGATGTACCGTCAGAAACATGACTGCTGCTACCCGGAAAGTCGCCGTGGTGGGCGTGTCCCTGTCCGACTGCGGCCGTGTGGACGAGGCCACCCCCTACACCCTGCACGCCCAGGCGGCCCGCCGGGCCCTCACGGACGCCGGTCTGGAGCGGGCGGTCGTCGACGGCTTCGCGTCGGCCGGCACCGGCGTGCTGGCGCCGGTGGAGGTGGCCGAGTACCTGGGCCTGCGCCCCACCTGGGTCGACTCCACGTCGGTCGGCGGTGCCACCTGGGAGGTGATGGCGGCGCACGCGGCGGACGCGATCGCGGCAGGGCACGCGCGGGCGGTCCTGCTGGTGTACGGCTCGACCGCCCGCGCGGACGTCAGGGCCGGGCGGCGCACGGGGAACCTCTCCTTCGGCGCGCGCGGGCCGCTCCAGTTCGAGGTGCCCTACGGCCACACCCTGATCGCCAAGTACGCGATGGCGGCCCGGCGCCACATGATCGAACACGGCACGACCATCGAGCAGTTGGCGGACGTGGCGGTGCAGGCGCGGGCGAACGCGGCGCTCAACCCCGACGCCATGTTCCGGGCACCGATCACCGTCGACGACGTCCTGGACGGACCGGTGATCGCGGACCCCTTCACCAAGCTGCACTGCTGCATCCGCTCCGACGGCGGCGCGGCGGTCCTGCTGGCCGCGGAGGACGTCGTACGGGACTGCCGAACCGCTCCGGTGTGGATCCTCGGCACCGGCGAGCACGTCTCGCACGCCGCCATGTCCGAGTGGCCCGACTTCACCCGGTCCCCGGCGGCGGTGAGCGGACGGCTGGCGTTCGAACGGGCCGGGGTGCGGCCGTCGGAGATCGACTTCGCGCAGATCTACGACGCCTTCACGTACATGACCCTGGTGACCCTGGAGGACCTGGGCTTCTGCGCGAAGGGCGAGGGCGGGGACTTCGTCGGGAAGGGGCGGCTCAGGGTCGAGGGCGGGCAACTTCCGGTGAACACCGACGGGGGCGGTCTTTCGGCCCAGCACCCCGGGATGCGGGGACTGTTCCTGCTGGTGGAGGCGGTCCGGCAGTTGCGCGGGGAGGCGGGCGCGCGGCAGGTGCGCGGGGCGGACGGGGGGCTGCCGCGGCTGGGAGTGGCGGCGGGGACGGGGGGATGGTTCTGCTCCTCGGCGACGATGGTGCTGGGTCGCTGACGGAACATCGGCTCCCGGCGTGGTGTTGTGGGACGGAGAGGCTGTTCGACGACGACGCCGCTGAAGGAGACCCGTCATGGCACTGACCCGGGAAGAGCGCGAGGAGTTCCTGGCCGAGCCGCACATCGCCGCGCTGGCGGTGGCCGGGGAGGAGGGCCGGGCACCCCTGAGCGTGCCGATCTGGTACCAGTACGAGCCCGGCGGTGACGTGTGGGTCCTGACGGGGCTGGACTCCCGTAAGAACCGGCTGATCGGCGCGGCCGGGCGCTTCACGCTGATGGTCGACCGGGTCGAGCCCACCATCCGGTACGTGTCGGTCGAGGGGCCGGTCGTCGAGACGGTCCCGGCCACCGTCGAGAAGCTGCGCGAGATCTCGGCGCGCTATCTGCCGGCCGAGAAGGTCGAGGGGTACGTCGACTTCTCCTGGAAGAACCACGGCGAGATGGTGGTCATCACCATGCGACCGGAGCGCTGGGTGTCGTCCGACCTCGGCGCGGTATAGGGAGGGGCTCCCTCCCTCCCGCGATACTCGACGGCATGGAAGCTGATCTGCACGCGCTCCTGAGGTCCCTGCGGGTGTGGGACCCCGAGGTCACGTCCCTGCCGCCGTTCGACCCCGCCGCCGCGCCCGCCGCCCCGCTCCCCCTCTTCACCACCTGGTTCGCCGAGGCGGTGGCGGCGGGCCAGCCGGAGCCGCACACCATGTCGCTGGCCACCTCCGACGAGGAGGGCCGGCCGGACGTGCGGATCGTGATGCTGCACGGCGCGGACACCGAGGCCTGGACGTTCGCGACCCACGCCACCAGCCGCAAGGGCCGCGAGCTGGCCTCCCGGCCGTACGCCGCGCTGAGCTTCTACTGGCACCTCCAGGGCCGCCAGATCCGCGTCCGCGGCCCCGTCGCCACCGCCCCGCCGACGGAGAGCCTGGCCGATCTGCACGCCCGCTCGACCGGCGCGCTGGCCGCCGCGCTGACCGGCCGCCAGAGCGAGCCGCTGACCTCCCTGGAGGACCTCGCCGAGGCGTCCGAGGCGGCCTGGTCCCAGGCCCAGCAGAATCCCAGCGCCACGTCCCCGACCTGGACGCTGTACCGCCTCCGCCCGGACGAGATCGAGTTCTTCCAGGGCGACGAGCGACGCCGGCACGTGCGGCTCCGCTACGTGCGGAGCGGCGGGGAGTGGGTCAAGCAGCTGCTCTGGCCCTGAGGCCGCCCGACCTTCCGACCTTCCCGCTACCGCCCTACCGCCCTACCGCCCTACCGCCCTCGAAGACGTACTCCACCGATTCCGCCACCGGTCGGTAACCGATCCTCCGGTAGACCCCGTTGCTGGTGGCGTTGGCGGCGTCCGTGAAGAGCAGCACCTCCTCGGCGCCCGCCGTCAGCGCGGCGCGGCTCACCGCGGCCGTCACGGCTCCCGCATAGCCCCGGCGCCGGCGGCCGGCCGGGGTGTAGACGGGCGCGACCCGTACCTGACCGGCGATCTCGGGGGTCACCCCCGCCATGGCGACCGGGGTGCCGTCGGGCGTCTCCCAGAAGGTGGCGCCGCCACGGGCGAGGCGGGCGTCGGCCCAGGCGTCGGCGTCCTGCGCCGGGCCGTCGCCCACGGCCTCGGAGAACTCGGTGTACCACCGGGCGAGTTGCTCCCGGTCCGGCTCCTGCGCCACCCTCGCCCGGCCGGGCGGGGCCGGGTCCGGGGCCGTCAGCGTGCCGAGGCGGTGGAGCAGCCGGCGCCCGTGGAGCGCGGGGGTCGCGCCCGTGTGCCGTTGCCAGGCCGCGGCGAGGGCGGCGGCGCTCTCGGGGTCCCCGGTGACGCCGGGAAGCCGCTCCGACCGGTCCGCCAGCCGGGCGGCGAGGGCGTCCGCCTCGTCGGGGGCGAGGGCGGTGAGGTACACGCCACGCGGCGGGGTACGGAAGCACACCGCCCGGACGGCTCCGGCACGCTCCAGGAACCCGAAGACCGCTGGCTCGTCCCCGTACACGTGGCGTCCGCGCCGGCGCAGGTCGTCGGTCACGGTGAGGGGGACGGTGTGCTGGGCGGGACGCGAGCGCAGGAAGGTTCCGGCGTGGGCGAGGAAGGCGTCCAGGTCCTCGGTGAGGGTCCAGGCGGGGGCGCCGGGAGCGGCCCCGTCGCCGGTGGTGTGCCTCACGGCCCCGTCACCACGGCGGTGGCCCGCGGGTCGGGCTCCGGGTCGGTCGCCAGGCGGGCGTGGAGGTGGACGTCGCGGAAGGCGTCCTGGCTGTCGGACTCCCACATCGCACCGCGCAGGGTGCCCTCGTAGGGGAAGCCGCAGTGCTCCGCTATCCGGCAGGAGGCGTCGTGGCCCACGGCGTGGCCGAGTTCCAACCGGTGCAGGCCCAGGTCGGTGAAGGCCCAGTCGGCGGCGACGGCGAGGGCGCGGGTGGCGGCGCGGCGGCCTCGGGCCTCGGGGAGGATCCAGTAACCGACGCGGGCGACGCGGAAGGTGTGGTCGATCTCGTTGACGCCGACGTGGCCGAGGGTCGTCCCCGTCTCCGCGTCGGTGATGCGGAAGGACGCGCCGGCGCCGGTCGCGGCGTTGTCGTCCTTCGCCCGGAGGGAGGCTCGGGCGGCGTCGAGGTCGGTGACCGGGATCAGCGGGGTGTTCCAGCGCCGGAACTCCGGGTCCGACATGCCGCGCAGCCAGGCCTCGGCGTGCGCGTCGGAGGCGGGGTCCCAGCTGCGCAGGCACAGGCCGTGGCCGTACAGCTCGGGATGGGGGTGGGCGAAGGACGGCGAGTTCATGAGGGCCATCGCCCCATTCAAGCCCGTCGGCCGCCGGGTTTCACCCCGAATTCGGCCTGATCCGGAACACCGGGACGCCGTCCCGGAAGGCGGCCTCCAGCGCGGCGCCGGCCCGCAGCGCGCTCGCGCCGCCGTGGCCGACGATCTCCGTCATCATCCGCGGGCCCTCCGCGAGGTCGACGACCGCGGCGACGTAGGGGGTGCGCGCGTCGAAGGGCGGGAGGTCGTTGCGGTGCACCACGGACCAGGTGTAGAGGGTGGCGCGGCCGCTCGCCTCCTCCCAGTCGACGTCCTCGCTCCAGCAGTGCGGGCAGAACTCCCGGGGGTAGTGGTGCGCCCGGCCGCACGCCCCGCAGCGCCGCACCAGCAGCCGGCCGCGCGCGGCCGCCTCCCAGTACGTCCGCGTGAAGGCGTCCGGCTCCGGTACGTCGTGGCGCGCGCTCACCCGAACCATCCCAGCGCGCCGTCCAGGGACCAGGTCTGCCAGGACATCCCGAGGAGCGCGACGACCGAGATCAGCGCCATCATCAGGTTCTGCCCCTGCTCGGCCCAGTCGTGGATCATGAGGACGAAGTAGACGGCGTTCAGGAGCAGCCCGCCGACGAGGGCGACCGGGGTCAGGAATCCGGCGATCAGGCCGAGTCCCAGGGCGAGTTCGGCGTACGCGATCACGTATGCCATCACGCGGGGGCGGGGCTCGACCACTGTACGGAAGCCCGAACGCACGCCGTGCCAGCGGTGCTTGGCGGCCACGTCGGCGGCCCACGCGATGCCCGAACCGTCGAACCACGCCTTCTTGTCCTTGTGCCGCCAGCTCTCCAGCCACCACAGCCCGAGCCCGATCCGCAGCACGGCCAGCCACTGCGCACCGGTGAGCCAGATCGTGTCCATGGGCGCTCCCGCCGACGACCTCACCTGTCTGATGGTACGTCAGTTAAGGCGGACGGCGGCCAGGTGTCCAGCCCCGTGCAAGGTGTGCGCGCCCTCCCCCGATCGGACACAACCGGTCCCCCTGCGCCACAGGCCCCGCCCACTCCTCCCCCACCCGTGATCGATCCGCAACCAATTCCGGTCTTGACCGAGACCCATCAACCCGGCATGTGATTACGCTCCGTACCATGCCCGACTCCACAGCGCCCACCCACGAAGAGGACCCGAAGGCCACCCGGCCGACGGCGCCGAACCCGCAGCCCGAGGACTCGACGGCCGCGGACCCGGAGACCGCGAGCCCGGCGGCCGATTCGGCGGTCGTGAGCCCGGGGGCCGAGCGCCCGGAGACCAAGGCGTCGGCAGTCGCGGGCCCCGAGGCCGAGCGCCCGGAGACCACGAGCCTCGAGGCCGACGACCGGGCGGTCGCCCATCCGAGAGCGACGCGCCCGGAGGCCCGTTCGGTGGCCGTCGCCCCCGAGGCCGAGCAAGCCGAGGCCGCGCGCCCGGAGGCCCGGAAAGTGCCGCGGCAGAAGGGCGGTCGGGCCGTGCGGCAGGTGCCCTCCGATCGGCCCGTCTACGTCATCGGCGGTGGGCCGGGCGGACTCGCCGCGGCACACGCCCTGCGGGCACGGGGAATCCGGGCCGTCGTCCTGGAGAAGTCCGACGGCGTCGGCGCCTCCTGGCGGCGGCACTACGACCGCCTGCATCTGCACACCACCCGGCGCCTGTCCGCCCTGCCCGGGCTGCCGATGCCGCGTCGCTTCGGGCGCTGGGCGTCGCGGGACGACGTCGTGCGGTATCTCGAGAAGTACGCCGAGCACCACGAACTGGAGATCGTCACCGGTGTCGAGGTGACCCGCGTCGAGCCCGCACCCGACGGCACCGGCTGGCTGCTGCACGCCACCGGCGGCCGACGGCTGACCGGCGGCGCGGTCGTCGTCGCCACCGGCTACAACCACACGCCCCGCGTCCCGCGGTGGCCCGGACGCGACACCTGGACCGGCGAGTTCCTGCACGCCTCCGCCTACCGCAACGCCGCGCCCTACGCCGGCCGGGACGTCCTCGTCGTCGGCGTGGGCAACACCGGCGCCGAGATCGCCGTGGACCTCGTCGAGGGCGGGGCCGCACGCGTACGGCTCTCGGTGCGCACCGCGCCGCACATCGTCCGCCGTTCCACCGCCGGCTGGGCCGCCCAGTACACCGGCATCCTGGTGCGCCGCCTCCCGGTCGGCCTCGTCGACCGGCTCGCCCGGCCGCTGGCCAAGGTCAGCGTGCCCGACCTCGCCGAGCACGGCCTGCCCCGCCCCGGCACCGGCCTTTACAGCAGGGTCACCGAGGGCGCGATCCCGGTCCAGGACGTCGGCCTCGTCGACGCGATCCGCAAGGGCGAGGTCGAGATCGTCGCCGCGGTGGACTCGTTCGACGGCGAGAAGGTCGTCCTCGCCGACGGCCACCGCATCGGCCCCGAGGCGGTCGTCGCCGCCACGGGCTACGTCCGCGCCCTCGAACCCCTCGTCGGCCACCTCGACGTCCTGGACGCCCGCGGCAGACCCGTCACGCACGGCGCCCGCACCCCTAAGGACGCCCCCGGCCTGTACTTCACGGGCTTCACCAACCCCATCAGCGGCATGCTCCGCGAACTCGCCCGCGACGCGGAGAAGATCGCGCGAGCCGTCGCCCGGCGCAGCGCCGACCGGGTCTCGCGCATCCCCGGCTGACCGGCGATCCCGCCCCTCGCCTCGATTCCGCCCGCACGACCATTTCCTGACCCTGCGTCAGTTCAGTAATCTGACAGAGCGTCAGTTAATAATGCCGTCACACAGAAGCGGGCGGACCGATGCTTGGATCAACCCACGGCACCCTCACCACCGACGCCCGCCGGGCCCGGGTCATCGCCTGCGGCGACGGGCGGACCGGCCCCGCCGTCCACGGGCGGGCGGCCGACGTGGACGACCTCGACGTCAGCGGCCGCCCGCTGTACGCCGACGTCCCCGATCTGGACCGCTTCTTCCGCCCCGGATCCGTCGCCGTGATCGGCGCCTCGGACACCGAGGGGCGCCCGAACACCGGCGTCACACGGCAGCTGATCCGCTGGGCCGAGCGGGTCGGCGCGCGGCTGCACCCGGTGCACCCCACCCGCCCGTCCGTCTTCGGCCTGCCCTGCGTCCCCTGCGTCGCCGGCCTGCCCGAACAGGTCGACCTCGCCGTACTGCTGGTCGCCGACCCCCTCCCGGTCGTCGAGGAACTCGCCGAGGCCAAGGTCAGGTTCGCGGTGGCCTTCGCGTCCGGTTTCGCGGAGACCGGCGAGGAGGGCGCCGCCGTGCAGGCCCGGCTCGGCGCCGCCGCCCGCCGCTCCGGGCTGCGCCTCCTCGGGCCGAACACCAATCTGAACGCCTTCGAGGACTTCCGCGAGGACCTCGACGGTCCGGCGATCGCGCTCATCACCCAGTCCGGCCACCAGGGCCGCCCCGTCTTCGCCCTCCAGGAACTCGGCATCCGGCTCTCCCACTGGGCCCCCACCGGCAACGAGGCCGACCTGGAGACCGCCGACTTCCTCTCCTACTTCGCCGAACGCCCCGAGGTCGGTGCCATCGCCGCGTATGTCGAGGGCCTGAAGGACGGCCGTTCCTTCCTCCTCGCCGCCGACCGGGCCGCCCGGCGCAAGGTGCCCGTCGTCGCCGTCAAGGTGGGCCGCACGGAGACCGGCGCCCGCACGGCCGCCTCCCACACAGGCAAGCTGACCGGCGCGGACGCGGTGGTGGACGCGGCGATGCGGCAGTACGGAGTGATCCGCGTCGACGGCCTCGACGAACTCCAGGACACCGCCGCCCTGCTGGCCCGCGCCCGGCCGCCGCGCGCCGACGGGGTGGTCGTCTACTCCATCTCGGGCGGCACCGGCGCGCACGTCGCCGACCTGGCGACCGCGGCGGGACTGCGGCTGCCGGAGCTGTCCGAGGCCCGGCAGGCCGAGCTGCACCAGTGGATACCGCCGTATCTGAGCGTGGCCAACCCCGTGGACAACGGCGGTCACCCGGTGGGGGACCGCCGTGGCCGGAAGATCATCGACGCGCTCCTCGCCGACCCGGAGGTCGGGGTGCTGATCTGCCCGGTCACCGGTCCGTTCCCGCCGCTGAGCGACCGGCTCGTGCGGGACCTGGTGGACGCGGCCGAGCAGACGGACAAGCTGGTGTGCGTGGTGTGGGGGTCGCCGGTCGGCACCGAGCCGGCGTACCGGGAGGTGCTGCTCGGGTCCTCGCGCGTGGCCACCTTCCGCACGGTCGCCAACTGCCTCACCGCGGTGCGCGCGTACCTCTCCCACCACCGCTTCGTCAGCGGCTACCGCTCCCCCTTCGACGACGCCCCGCGCACCCCCTCGCCGTCCTTCCGCAAGGCGCGCGAGCTGATGCGGCCGGGACAGCGGCTGAGCGAGCACGCGGCCAAGCAGTTGCTGCGGGCGTACGGGATCCGGGTGCCGCGCGAGCAGCTGGTGACCAGCGCGGCGGCGGCCGTACGGGCGGCGGGGCTGGTCGGCTATCCGGTGGTGATGAAGGCGTCCGGCGCCCAGCTCGCGCACAAGACCGAGCTGGGCCTGGTGAAGATCGGGCTGACCTCCGCCGCCCAGGTCCGCGACGCCTACCGCGAGTTGACCGACATCGCCCGCCACGAGGGGGTCTCCCTCGACGGCGTCCTGGTCTGCCAGATGGTCGAGCAGGGCGTCGAGATGGTCGTCGGCGTCACCCACGACGACCTCTTCGGCCCGACCGTGACGGTGGGGCTGGGCGGCGTCCTCGTGGAGGTCCTGCGCGACACCGTCGTCTGCGTGCCTCCCTTCGGCGAGGACCAGGCCCGGACCGCCCTCGCCGAACTCCGCGGCCGCCCCCTCCTCGACGGCGTACGCGGCCGCCCCCCGGCCGACCTGGACGCACTGGTCGAAGTCGTCCTCCGGGTCCAACGCATGGCCCTCGAACTGGGCCACGACCTCGCGGAACTCGACGTCAACCCCTTGGTGGTGCTGCCCCGGGGCCAGGGGGCGGTGGCACTGGACGCACTGGCGGTGTGCCGGTGAGGCCGCCGCCCACCGGCCCGCCTCCCCGTCGACCACGACCCGCGCGGCACCGCCGTACGCGTGGTCCGGCACCCGACCGACCGCGGCGGGCGGGCGCGCCGGTCACCCGACGAAACGGAGCCCGAGCATGCCCGGACCCAGGATCCGCGTCACGACCGAGAACGGCGTCACCCACCTCACCCTCGACCGCCCCGAGGCCCTGGGGGCCCTCACCCCGGACATGCGCGACCAGTTGATCGCGCTGCTCACCGAGGCCTCCGCCGACCCCGGGGTGCGGGTCGTCGTCCTCGGGGGGACCGGGCGCGGCTTCTGTGCGGGGGCCGATCTGCGGGGTGGGGCGGTGGGTGGGGAGCGGGTCGCCGGGGATGTGGCCCGGACGCTTCGCCTGGGCGCACAGCGGCTGATCGGTGCCGTGCTCGACTGCGAGAAACCCGTGATCGCCGCCGTGAACGGGACGGCGGCGGGCCTCGGCGCCCATCTGGCGTTCGCCTGCGACCTCGTACTTGCCGCGGAGTCCGCCAGGTTCATCGAGGTGTTCGTCCGCCGCGGCCTGGTGCCGGACGGCGGCGGCGCGTATCTGCTGCCGCGGCTGATCGGGCCGCAGCGGGCGAAGGAGCTGATGTTCTTCGGCGACGCGCTGACGGCCGCCGACGCCGAACGCCTCGGCCTGGTCAACCGCGTCGTACCGGACGGTGAGTTGGGCAGGACGGCCGCGGAGTGGGCGGCCCGCCTCGCCGTCGCGCCCACCCGCGCCCTCGCCCTCACCAAGCAGCTGATCAACGCCTCCCTGGACACCGACCGCCCCACCGCCTTCGCCGCCGAGGCATCCGCCCAGGAGATCAACATGACGACGGAGGACGCCAGGGAGGGCCTGACGAGCTTCACGGAACGCAGAAAGCCGACCTACCGGGGACGCTGACCGGGCACCCCTCAGTCCCGGCCCCGGCTCCCGCTCCGTACCGCCGTCGCGGGGCTTCCTATCTGACGGTACGTCAGTTTCAATGGGGGTGTGATGGGACAAGCAGGGACGGCCGAAGCCGCCGTCAGGTATCTCAGGGCGGCCGGGGCCCGCGGTCCCGTGGAGGCGCTGCCGCGGCCGGAGTTGCGGTGTGTGCGGGACGGTGAGCGGGCGCCCGTCGACCAGCGGGAGTTCCGTCGCGTCCTCGGGAGCTTCGCGACCGGCGTCACCGTCGTCACCGCGCCCGCGGCCGACGGCCCCGCCGGTTTCGCCTGCCAGTCCTTCTCCTCCCTCTCCCTCGACCCGCCCCTCGTCGCCTTCATGGTCGGCCGTACGTCGACGACCTGGCCGCGCGTCGCCCGCGCCGGGGTCTTCTGCGTGAACGTGCTGAGCGCCGGGCAGGGCGAGCTGTGCCGGGGGTTCGCGGTGAGCGGCGCCGACAAGTTCGCCGGGGTCGCCCACGACCCCGCGCCCCTCTCGGGCTCCCCCCGCCTCGCCGGCACCCTCGCCTGGATCGACTGCACGATCCACGCGGTGCACACGGGCGGGGACCACCTCATCGTGGTGGGACGGGTGGACGCGCTGGGGGCGGGAAGCGGCGAGGGCGGGGCTCCGCTGCTGTTCCACAACGGGCGATTTCTCTGAGGCCCGAGGCCTGAGCGGGCGAAGTCTCCGAGGCCTAGGGGATGGCCAGCTCGGCCCAGATGGTCTTCCCGGACGAGGTGTACCGCGTGCCCCAGCGCTGGGACACCTGCGCGACAAGGAACAGGCCCCGGCCCCCCTCCTCGTCCCGGCGCGCTCGCCGCAGGTGAGGTGCGGTGTGCACCTTGTCGGAGACCTCGCACAGCAGGCAGCGGTCCCTGATCAGCCTCAGCAGGACCGGCCCGGTGGCGTACCGGATGCTGTTGGTGACCAGTTCGCTCACCACGAGCGCGGCGTTGAACGACAGGTCGGACAGGCCCCAGGTCTCCAGCTGGCGCTCGGTGACCGTGCGGGCGTGTGCCACCAAGGCCGGGTCGGACGGCAGCTCCAGGTCCGCCACACGGTCGGACTCGAGCCGCCGGGTGCGCACGAGCAGCAGTGTGGCGTCGTCCGCCTGCGGCCCGGGCGGCAGGGCCGACAGCGCCCGGTCGCACAGCTCCTCCAGCGGGCACCGCTGCCAGGTGAGCACATGGGCAAGGCGGTCGATCCCGGTGTCGATGTCGGTGTGCCGGTCCTCCACGACACCGTCGGTGAAGAACGCCACGACGCTGCCGCCGGCCAGGCTCAGCTCCACGTTCTCGTAGGGCAGGCTGCCCAGTCCCAGGGGCGGTCCCGGCGCCAGCGCCGACAGGGCGACCGAGCCGCCCGCGTCGGAAACGATCGGCGGGGGATGGCCCGCGCTCGCCCAGACGCAGCGGCCCCCGACCGGGTCGTAGATCGCGTACAGGCACGTCACCCCGAGCCCCTCGGCGCTCGCCCCGTCGTCCGCGCGGTGTTCCGATTCCTGTGCCACCAGGCCGTCCAGCCGGGTGAGCAGCTCGGCCGGGTCCAGGTCCAGCAGGGCCAGGGTCCGTACGGTGGCGCGCAACCGGCCCATGGTCGCGGCCGCGTGCACGCCGTGGCCGACCACGTCGCCGACCGTCAGGCCCACTCTGGCGCCGGACAACGGGATCAGGTCGAACCAGTCGCCGCCCACACCCACGCGGCTGTCGGCGGGCAGATAGCGGTACGCCACCTCTACCGCGCTCTGCTCGGGCAGGTGCTGTGGCAGCAGGCTGCGCTGCAGAACCAGGGCCGCCGCATGCTGGCTGGTGTAACGGCGGGCGTTGTCGATGCCGACCGCCGCTCGCTCGGCCAGCTCCACGGCGAGGGTCTGTTCCTCCGGCCCGAAGGGGTCGGGGTTGCTGCTGCGCCGGAAGGTGGCAAGGCCCAGGACCGCGTCGCGGGTGAGCAACGGGACGAAGAGGCACGAGTGCGCGGCTGCCCGTCCCCTCCCGTCCGGAGCCTCGGGCGGGTCGGACGGGTCGGACGGGTCGGACGGGAAGTCGTCGACGACGGGGCGGCTGGTCGCCAGACTCAGTGCCTGCGGTGACGACGGTGGGTAGGAGACGGCGCTGGTCCGGAAGTCCTCCGGGGTCCGGCCGTGCATCCGCAGCAGATTGTGCCCCGGCGCCGACCCCGTCGGCGGCTGCCGCCCCTCGATGACCGCCGGCGGCAGGTCCACCAGCACCTCGTCGGCCAGCTGCGGCACCGCCACGTCGGCGAGTTCCGCGGCCGTGCGACGCACGTCCAGCGAGGCGCCGATGCGCTTTCCCGCCCGCACCAGCAGCGACAGCCGTTCCTGGGCCCGGTAGCGGTCGGTGATGTCCAGCGACTCCTCGAACAGCCCGAGCGGTTCGCCCCGGGCGTCCACCAGCCGGTGGTACGAGCAGGACCAGACGTGCTCGCGCACCGGGTCGGCGGGGGCACGACCGCGATAGTGCATGCCCATGATCGGCTCCCCCGTGGCCATCACGTGCTCCATCACCTGGTCCTCGTCCGGGGAGTGATGGCGGGAGATGAACTCGCCTTCGGGAAAGAGGTCCTCCGCCGGCCTGCCGATGTACTGGGCGATCCCCGCGAGCTCCATGTCGGTGGAGGCGTTCCCCCACACGACGCGCTTGTCGGTGTCGAAGATCGTCAGGCCGACGGAGGACTCGGTGGCCAGTCCCTGCAGCATGGCCAGCTGCGCCTCCCAGCCGCGCAGCGCCTCCAGATCGGCCGCGACCACCACCGTCGCGGCGACGCCCCGGTTCGCGAGCGGGCTGAAGGTCACGGCCGCGCGCAGCGCACGTCCGTCAAGGCAACGAAGGTCCAGGACGGCGCTGCGGGGCTTGTGCGCCCCGCAGAGCGCGGACAGCCGCTGCCCGGGGGTCGCCGCCAGCAGCCGGGCGGCCGGCAGGCCGAGGACATCCTCGGGGCGGTGCCCCAGAAGGCGCTGGGCCGAGGACGCCCAGCCGGAAACCAGGCCGTCGGCGTCGAGCACGGCGACGGCGGCCTTGGAGAGGTCCAGAGGGCTGTGGAAATCGACGTTGGCCGCATTCGGAAAACGATCCATCACACCGCTTCCCTCCGTGCACCCTCAGCATCCCGTGCCGCGGGACGGACGACAACCGCACGGGCGGTCACCGGCCCACACCTGACGGCCGCCGACGGTTTCACGGAAGGCCCGGCACCGCGGCCGGGCGATCACGTCGCCGGCCTCGGTCGCCTTCAGAGAGCGCGGCCCCGGCGGATCACCAGCGCCATCAGCGCCGCCGCCGCGCACAGCGCCCCGGAGGCGTACCACATCACGTCGTACGAGCCGAACACGTCGCGCGCGACTCCGCCCGCGAAGGCCACCGCCGCCGCGCCGACCTGGTGCGAGGCCAGTACCCAGCCGAACACGATCGCGCTGTCCTCGCCGTAGTGCTCCCGGCACAGCGCCATCGTGGGCGGCACGGTGGCGACCCAGTCGAGTCCGTAGAAGACGATGAAGAAGATCATCGGCGGATGCACGCTGGGCGCCAGCAGCATCGGCAGGAACAGCAGGGAGACGCCGCGCAGCGCGTAGTACACCGCCAGCAGCCGCCGCGCGTCGAACCGGTCGGTGAACCAGCCGGAGGCCACCGTGCCGACGACGTCGAACACCCCGATCACCGCCAGCAGCGAGGCCGCCGCGGTGATCGGCATGCCGTGGTCGTGCGCGGCCGGCACGAAGTGGGTCTGGATGAGTCCGTTCGTGGAGGCGCCGCAGATCGCGAACGTCCCGGCCAGCAGCCAGAAGGGCCCCGTCCGGACGGCGGAGAAAAGTACTCCCACCGCCCGCCGCGCCGCCCCCGGCACGGGCGCCGGCTTCGGCACGAACTCCTTCGCGCCGTACGGCTTCAGGCCCACGTCCGCCGGGTGGTCCCGCAGCAGCAGCCACACGAAGGGGACCACCGCGAGGGCGGCGAGCGACACCGTGACGGCGGCCGGCCGCCAGTCGTGGGTCTCCACGATCCAGGACAGCACCGGCAGGAAGATCAGCTGCCCGGAGGCCGAGGCGGCGGTGAGGATGCCGGTGACAAGGCCGCGCCGCTCGGTGAACCAGCGGTTGGTCACGGTCGCCGCGAAGGCCAGCGCCATCGACCCGCTGCCGAGACCGACCAGCAGGCCCCAGCACAGCAGCAGCTGCCAGGCCGCCGTCATCCACACCGTCGCGCCCGAGCCGATCGCGATCACGGTCAGCGCGCCCGCGACGACCCGCCGGATGCCGAAGCGGTCCATCAGCGCGGCGGCGAAGGGCGCGGTCAGGCCGTACAGGGCGAGGTTGACGGAGACCGCCGCGCCGATCGTGCCGCGCGACCAGCCGAACTCCTGGTGCAGTGGGTCGATCAGCAGCCCCGGCAGGGAGCGGAAGGCGGCCGCGCCGATGATCGTCACAAAGGCGACAGCGGCGACGAACCACGCACGGTGGATGCGCGGACGCATCGGCTCCGGCTTCCTCGCGACGACTGCGGCTTCACTTGTCTGGGTCACGACATAGAGCTTCAGGCCCTGGATCCATACGATCGAGTGGCCCGAAGGACAGCATTCGTTAGGATCGGGCCATGGATACGGCCGCTGTCCCCTTCCGTCCCCACCGTGTCGTCGTCCTCGTCCTCGACGGCGTGCTCCCCTTCGAGCTCGGCATCCCGCACCGCATCTTCGGGCGCCCCAAGGATTCCCAGGGCCGGCACCTGTACGAGGTCGTCACCTGCTCGGTCCGGCCACCGGGCACCGTAGACACCGACGCCGACTTCGCCCTCCACATCGGCCACGGCCCCGCGACCCTCGCCACCGCGGACACGGTGATCATCCCGGCGTCGTACGAGCTCGGCCCGGTCCAGGAGAAGGGCGTCCTCACCGACGAGCTGGCCGCCGCCCTCGCCCACATCTGCCCCGGCACCCGCCTCGCCTCCATCTGCACCGGCGTGTACGTCGTCGCCGCCGCCGGCTACCTCGACGGCCGCCCGGCGACCACGCACTGGGCCGACGCCGACCGCCTGCAGCGGCTCTTCCCGCGCGTCAGGGTCGACCCGGGGGTCCTGTTCATCGACGACGGCGACGTCCTGACCTCGGCGGGCGTCGCCGCCGGCATCGACCTGTGCCTGCACATGGTGCGCCGCGACCACGGCACGGCGGTCGCCAACGAGGTCGCCCGGCACACCGTCGTACCCCCGCATCGCGACGGCGGCCAGGCGCAGTACATCGAGCGGCCGCTGCCCGACCCGCAGCAGGCCTCCACCACCACCGCCCGCGCGTGGGCGCTCGGCCGGCTGCACGAGCCGATCCAGCTGCGCGACATGGCCGAGCAGGTGGCCATGTCGGTACGCACCTTCACGCGCCGGTTCCGCGAGGAGGTCGGCGTCAGCCCCGGCCAGTGGCTCACCCAGCAGCGCGTCGAACGCGCCCGCCACCTCCTGGAGTCCACCGGACTCTCCGTCGACCAGGTGGCCCACGACGCGGGCTTCGGCACGGCCCAGTCGATGCGGCAGCACCTCCAGGCGGCGCTCGGCGTGACACCGACGGCGTACCGGCGGACGTTCCGCACGGAGGCAAGCAGCGCCGTCAGAAGGTGAGCACCGCCCGTGCCACCCGCCCCGCCTCCGCGTCGGCCCGCGCCTTGCCGAAGTCCTCGACCGGGTACGTCTCGCTGACCAGTTCGTCGAGGAGGAGGCGGCCCTGCCGGTACAGCTCGGCGTACAGGGCGATGTCCCGCTGGGGACGCGAGGAGCCGTAACGGCAGCCGAGGACGGACTGACCATCATCGGCTCGCCCCTGCCCGAAGGCGCCGTCGTCAGCCTGCGCGATCCCGCCGGCTGCGTCCCCGGAGACCACTCGAGTCATCGAACTGCGTATGGCGGACCCGCCGTCGGTGCCGTACACGGGCGCGGAGTCGGGCGCTGAGACATCGGCAACGCACCTCCAGCAACCACGCACAACACGAACGATCGATCCACAAGCGCGACCCGATTGCCCCTGATTCACCCTACCTTCCCCTCCGTAGACGGAAGTTCACGGTGGCGAACCAGAAGGCCCACCGATAGCGTCTTTGCTCTTGATGGAACCCATGTCTCACGGGGAGCTCACTGTGAAGCGCCGCCCTTTGCCCGTCGCCGCCGCGCTCGCCGCGACAGCAGCCCTGCTACTGACCGCCTGCGGCAGCGGGGACGACAAGTCCAGGGACAACGACAAGATCGCGGGTGCCGATCAAGGTGACCCTGCGCAGTCCACTTCACCGAGCCCGTCTGCTGCGACGGCAGCGGACCGGCCCAGGGTTGAGCTCCCATCTGACGTGAAGGACGTCTACGAGGAGTGGGAGACCGGCGACCAGGCCAAGGACGCGGTCCTGGCTGACGCTGCCCGACGTATCGACGTCACCAACGATGCCATCCTGCGCGGCGACACTGATGCGCTTGGGCTCACCTTTTACTACAAGGACAAGGCGTTGGCAGACGCCGTGGAATGGGTTCAGGCGTATTTGGACGCGAACCTGTCCTTCACCGGCACCACGCGCTACTACGCCCCGCAGGTGACGGTTTCTGGAGAGCAGTCCGCGACCCTCGTCTACTGCGCGGATGAGAGCAAGGGATTCAACAAAAACCGTAAGACCGGCAAGGTCGACCGGACGCCGTCGGATGAAAGCCCCTATGTGATGTACAACACGCGCCTGGAGAAGAGCAAGCAGGGTGTGTGGCAAACCACAAACCTGATCTCGAAGCGGGGGGACAAGACATGTGCTGGATGACGCATCGGCGGAGATTATTGACCTGTGGTGCGGTCGCTGCGCTTGCTGTCTTGGCTCTGCCCCACACTGCCTCTGCGTACGGCCCGGGAGACGGGCAGGGGGCCGTCGAGTCCGATGTCTCAGGCGACGCCGACGGCAAGGGCATTCTGTCGGCCACAGCCGGTGCGGTGGTTTTCGACCGTTCAAAGAACGGATCTGGGCAGTCTGCGGGCCCAGTGACCTCCGCAGGCAACAACTGGACACCGCCTGCCTGCTACTACGCCCCGAAATACAGCCCAACCCAACTCAAGGCGCATCTGGAGCCGATCTGGGATGCCGGCTCAACGGGATATGGGTGGGACGCCGAGCAGCGTGACCGGTACGTCAACGGCAAGCCGTACAAGGACTTCAACAAGGACAAGACCGGCGAGGGTTACTGGTGGGACTCGTACGTCACGCCAGGTCGCGCGGGCGATCCGGGCGCGCTCGACTGCACAAAGGACATCTTCTGGGTCGACACGAATGACGACCCGCCCGCCGATATCCCGCAAGCGGTCACGCCCCAGATCCTGGCAGAGCTCGCGTACAACGAGATCCGCGTCCCCGGCACCAAGGTGACCCTGGCACCCGAGGGCACGACCAAGGTGAACCTGCCGACCTGGGCCTGGCTGGACGGCGCCGAATTCAAGCCGGTATCGGTCACCGCTTCCGTGCCCCTACTGAACATCGAGGCGACCACGACCGCGAAACCGATCTCCCTGAAGATCGAGCCGGGCACGGAGGATTCGGAGACCTACCCAGCCTCCGGTGTGTGCGAGATCAACAACGGCAAGATCGGTGAACCCTACGCCGAAGGCAAATCCGAAGAGACTCCGCCCTGCGGCGTGAGGTACCTGCGTTCCTCCGGCAACGGCCCCTACCCACTCATTGCCTCGGTCACCTGGAAGCTCTCCTGGACCGGCACCGGCGTCAACGACGCACAGGACCTCCCGGACGGCGAGTTTGGCGCCGAACAGAACGTGATCGTCCAGGAAATCCAGACCGTCAACCGGTGATCATAGAGCCGCCACACCACACGCACAGGGAGGGGCATCAGTGGCAGACCCGGACCTGACGGTCGACTACGACTTCCTCGCGGACTCCGAGCGACAACTTAGCCAACTCAAAAGAACTTTCAGGGATATCGAGAACCGTCGCGACGACATGCGCCAGCACTGGGGCTCCGGCGCGATAGCTGATGCCATGGGCGATTTCGTCGATAACTGGAATGACTACCGCACCAAGCTCATTGAGGGAATCGAGTCGGTCGGCCAGCAAGTAGCCGGCACCAAGAAGGCGTTCGAGGAACTCGACCATGAGCTGAGCAAGCGCGATGAAAAGAAGCAGAAGAAGTGACACCGTCCAAGCGCCGCCCGATCGATTGGCAGCCGCTATGCGATTCCGACCCGGTACCCGGTGATCCAGAGGAGATCCGCGCCGAGGTCCGCCACATGGTGTCGGTTGCCAAGAAGCTCAGGGACCAGGCCAAGAACCTCCAGGCCATCAGCAACGAGGACCAACTCAAGGGCAAATACGTCAAGACCCTGCGTGAGGAATCCTCCACGCTAGAGAAACATATGCGGGAGGTGGCCAGTCGTTACGAGCGCGTTCACGGCCATCTCACCACCTGGGCCAATGAGTTGGAGGATTTCCAGTCCGACGCCGACAACGTACTGCGCCGGACCAAGGAGAAGCAGGATGAGATTGAGG
Organism: Streptomyces sp. NPDC059861; assembly: GCF_042731435.1. NCBI lineage: Bacteria > Bacillati > Actinomycetota > Actinomycetes > Kitasatosporales > Streptomycetaceae > Streptomyces > Streptomyces sp. NPDC059861. The sequence continues at coordinate 24,292 of NZ_JBHWJQ010000007.1, forward strand.
CCGAGAAAGCGAAGGAGTCCGCCTCCGGCGACAAGAACACTCCGAATCCGTCCGTCAGCGAAACAGACCATGATCCCCTGCAAACATACCGGAATCAGCTGAACACTATCACCAGCGAGCGCGACACCCGCGCCAACCACCACGAGGGCAAGATCAGGGACGAGATCGATGACATCATTGAGGACTCGTGGTGGGACAACGTTAAGGGCTGGGCCCATGACAATGCGGACCTGATTAAGGCCTTCATCGATGTTCTCGGCTGGGTGGCGACGGCGGCAGCCTTCCTGGCGCTGCTCATACCCGGCCTGAACATGCTCGTTCTGGGCATCGCGATACTCGCAGTCGGACTCAGACTCCTTCTGGTGGCATCCGGCGATGCCACCTGGACGGATGTCATCTTCGACGTCGTGGGTGCGCTGCTCGTGGTGGGTGGCCTCGGGGCCGCCGCGAAGCTTGCCAGCGGCGCCAAGGCCACCGTGGGCGCTGCTCAGGCCGCCCGGACCGTCGGCCTGAGCAGAGGGCTCGGCGGCGTCAAGGGTGTCATGGACGACATGGGGCGGGTGATGGCCAAACTGCCGGAAGGGCAGGGCCGGCAGGCCATCGGCGGGGCCCGTAACGCCATGCGGAAGTCCATCTCCCAGAACACCGGCCTGGTGGCCAAGGGGCCGCTGAGGGTCAGCCCGCTGTCGACGTGGGCGCACCTCGGCGACAAGGAGATGGCTGGCATGGCGAAGATGTTGAAGGCGAACAAGGCCGTCTTCCCGGAGGCCGCAGGAGCCGCCGCGGACAAGGCATACAGGTCTTATCGAGCGGGCCTCGGCGTCGCCTGGACCGGCATGGGGATGGACGTCATGGACAAGTCGCTGGGCAAGAGCGACCTGACAAGCTATACACACGAAAAGTTGGGCACCGGCGAGAAGCCGTACAACGCGCCGTACTCCGACTGGAAGGACAACACCCTCAAGCCCGCCCCCGACACCCACTGGTAGCGAGAAGGAACGACCATGGATCTGCACTCGGCACAACGCATCACCGAGGCGGAAGCGGGCCGCACCGGACTCGGCACCGGTCCCAACCGGCGGCTCCGGCTCACCCTGATCATCGGAATGCCCTTGGTCTTTCCGGTATTCGGGATCATGATCCTGGTGCCGAAGTCCCTGATGGACGACGTCCTTTACGTCTATGAGGCCGGGATCATAGGCTGCCTTCTGCACTACGTCTGGGTCTTCGCGAAGTACCCCCGGCACACGGGCCGTCCGCCCTACCTCACCCGGGATCTCGTCATGGGCGGCGGCTTCTTCCTGCCCTCGATGTTCCTGGGTTTCTGGCCGGGCATAATCGCCGCCCCGGCGTGGGCCGTCTTCGTCGGCGTCGCCTATGCAATGGAAGAGAGGCGGGGGCGCCGTGACCACCGTTGAGCACCATCGGTCCCCGACCGGCTTCAACCTGGTGCCGCCGCCCGGCTGGGACGTGATTCCGCTACGCACCGGTACCCAGGAAGCGATGGACCGCATCGTCCGCAAGGCCGTCGCGCAGCTGCCCGCCGGCTTTCCCAAGGACGACGTTCCGCAGGCCCGGCTGAAGCTGACCAAAGAGATGAAGAAGGTTGTCCGCCGGGCCCGCGCCAAGGGGGGTATGACCCTCTACCTTCCCACCGAACGCCTACACGGCGTTGCACTGCCCCTCTCGATCGTCGCCTCCGAACCGATCGAGATTCCGAGGATCAGGCCCGACAGCGGGCCGGAAGCGGTCCTGCTCGCGCTCGCCTCCGAGACCCCCGGAGCCGAGATGCGGGAACTCGACCACGCGGCAGTCCTGCGCTCGGAACGAGATGTCCCCGCCGACGCCGCAAAGGGCATCGACGCCGCTCACCGCCGGGTCGAATACATCGTGCCGATCCCGGACAGCGCTCCTGACCAGTACTTCACCTTCTCCTTCAGCGCCCTGATCGCGCCCGGCTCGGATCCCGCCTTCTACGACACTCTTGTGGAGCTGTTCGACGCCGTGATGAGCACCTTCCGCTGGAGCTATGCCTAAACGCTCCCCCTGCCCGCGCCTCTGACGAAAGAGACCGCTCATGTCCGACGGCACCCTGTGGAGCGCCGACCTCGGTGCCCCACTGCACATCGACACGGATGCCAACCCAGGCCTCTGGGGCTATCTCCACCTCCGGATCGACAAGAAGTCCTTCAAGGAATGGCTGGACCAGCACCTGGCCGGCCTGGCCGCCATCCACGGCATTGAGCTCACCCGCAAACTCCGCCGATTCCAGAAGGATTTCTACGAGCAGACGCTGGTGACGCTCCGGGATAAGCTCCAGGCCGATGAGGCGTTCATCTACCACCCCGTTCCGCTGACCTACATGCCTCTGGTGATGCACGCCACTCGCCTCCACTGCGAGGCCCGTGACGCGGCATCCTGCGAGGGAGTCACCGCGTTCACGGTGCCGCACCCGAACATCCCCGAGTGGCAGCAGCGAACCGGCAGCATTCCGTTCGCCTCTCCACACCTGGGCACGGACGGGGTCCGGGTCACCCGCTCCTACCCTGTGGACAGCACCATCATGATGACCTCGGTGACGTACCACTGGCACACCCCGCCCGGCTTCCCCGACGTCCTACTCCGCGGGCACCACGACGATCCGGAAGTGATCGCCGCGGCAATGGAGGCACTGGACGACTTCGCACGGACGCTCCGGCTTCCTGGGGCGGCCCATTGACCGGCGTCGCCGGGGGCGCTTCCGGCGGTGAGAGCATGAAGCGGCGCCTAGCGCTTCCTCTAGCTTTTCTGCCGGAGCTCGATATCGCAGGGTTCTTCTCGGACGTCCGTTACTCAGTTGGATTCTGTCCGGTGATCTGGTGACGTTGTACATCGAGCGGCCGCTGCCCGACCCGCAGCAGGCCTCCACCACCACCGCCCGCGCGTGGGCGCTCGGCCGGCTGCACGAGCCGATCCAGCTGCGCGACATGGCCGAGCAGGTGGCCATGTCGGTACGCACCTTCACGCGCCGGTTCCGCGAGGAGGTCGGCGTCAGCCCCGGCCAGTGGCTCACCCAGCAGCGCGTCGAACGCGCCCGCCACCTCCTGGAGTCCACCGGACTCTCCGTCGACCAGGTGGCCCACGACGCGGGCTTCGGCACGGCCCAGTCGATGCGGCAGCACCTCCAGGCGGCGCTCGGCGTGACACCGACGGCGTACCGGCGGACGTTCCGCACGGAGGCAAGCAGCGCCGTCAGAAGGTGAGCACCGCCCGTGCCACCCGCCCCGCCTCCGCGTCGGCCCGCGCCTTGCCGAAGTCCTCGACCGGGTACGTCTCGCTGACCAGTTCGTCGAGGAGGAGGCGGCCCTGCCGGTACAGCTCGGCGTACAGGGCGATGTCCCGCTGGGGACGCGAGGAGCCGTAACGGCAGCCGAGGACGGACTTGTCCAGGTACATCGAGGAGACCACGAACGAGACCTCGGCCCCCGCCGGCGGCACTCCCAGCAGGACGGCCTGACCGCGCCGGTCGAGCAGGTCGATCGCCTGCCGGATCAGCTCCACCCGGCCGACGCACTCGAAGGCGTGGTCCGCGCCCGTCGGCAGAATCTCCCGAACGCCGTCCGACGAGGTCAGGAAGTGGGTCGCCCCGAACTGCCGAGCCACCGCCTCCTTCGCCGGGTTGGAGTCCACGGCCACGATCCGCAGGGCGCCCGCGAGTCGCGCGCCCTGGAGGACGTTCAGCCCGACGCCGCCCGTGCCGATCACGAGGACGCTGTCACCGCGGTCCACGCGGGCCCGGTTCAGCACGGCCCCGACCCCGGTCAGCACCCCGCAGCCGATGAGCGCGGCGGACGTCAGCGGGATGTCCTCGGGGATCCGCACCGCCTGCACGGCCTTCACCACCGTCCGCTCCGCGAACGCCGAGTTGGAGGCGAACTGGTGCAACGGCAGGCCGTCCCGCGTGAAGGGCCGCCCCGGCCGCCCGATCGCCCGCCGGCACATCGTCGGCCGCCCCCGGTCGCAGTCGGCACAGGTCCCGCAGTTGGCGAGCGTGGTCAGCGACACATGGTCGCCGGGCGCCACATGCCGGACGCCCTCCCCCACCGCCTCCACCACGCCCGCACCCTCATGGCCGAGCACCACGGGAACGGGGAAGGGGATGGTCCCGTCCACCACGGACAGATCGCTGTGACACAGCCCGGCCGCGGCGACCGCCACCCGCACCTCACCGACCCCGGGCTCCCGTACCTCCAGGTCGTCCACGACCTGGACCTGCTTTCCGTCGAAGACCACGCCTCTCATCACGACGCTCCCTTGGGTTCCCTCGGCAGACCGAGCACCCGCTCGGCGATGATCGTGCGCTGGATCTGGTCCGAGCCGCCGTAGACGGTGTCGGCCCGGCTGAACAGGAACGTCCGCTGGAAGTCGTCGAGTTCGTACGGCACCGGCGCCGACCACCGCACCGTCCCGACCCCGGCCGCCGCCCCCCGGACCTCCATCGCCAGCTCCCCCAGCCGCTGATGCCAGCCGCCCCACAGCAGCTTGGCCACGCTCGACGCGCCCGCGTCCCCCGAACCGCCCAGTGTCCGCAGCGCGTTCCACCGCATCACCCGCAGCTCGGCCCACTGCCGCACCAGCCGTTCCCGTACGACCGGATCGTCCACCGCCCCCGAGTCGAGGGCCGCCCGCACCACGCGCCCCAGCTCCTCGGCGAACCCCACCTGCTGGGCCAGCGTCGACACCCCCCGCTCGAACCCGAGCAAGCTCATCGCGACGCGCCAGCCCGCGCCCTCCCCGCCCGCGACGTGCTCCACACGCGCGCGTGCCCCGTCGAAGAAGACCTCGTTGAAGTCGCTCGTGCCGGTCAGCTGCCGGATGGGCCGCACCTCGATCCGCCCCGGCTGGTCCATCGGAACCAGCAGGAAGCTCAGCCCGTGATGGCGCCGCGACCCCGCCTCCGTGCGCGCCAGCACGAAACACCAGTCCGCCTCGTGCGCCAGCGAGGTCCAGATCTTCTGCCCGGTGATCCGGTAGTACGCCCCGCCCGGCTCCCGCACCGCCGCGGTGCGCACGCCCGCCAGGTCCGAGCCCGCGCCCGGCTCGCTGTACCCCTGGCACCACAACTCGTCCCCGGCGGCGACCGGCGGCAGGAAGCGGGTCTTCTGCTCCTCGCTGCCGTGCGCGATGAGGGTGGGGGCGAGCAGGTTCTCGCCGATGTGCCCGGAGCGCGGCGGCGCCGCGGAGCGGGCGTACTCCTCGGCCCAGGCGACCTGCTGCGTCAGGGAGGCCCTCCGGTTGCCCCACCCGTCCGCCGCCCACCCGATGCCGATCCACCCGGCCTGGCCGAGCGTCCGCTCCCAGTCACGGCGGTCCTGCGCCTCCCCGGCATGCGCGTCCAGCCAGGCCCGCGCCTCGCCTCGAAACGCCTCGTCCTCGACGGTGAACCCGAACTCCACGGCGTCCTCCTGAGATCCCGGCCGACATCAACGCCCCCAGGGGCGCGGGACTGCGTCCCTGCGCGGCTCCGCCGCGTGGGCGCGACCAGCCACGACGAGGCCGCACCCGCCACACCACAAACGCCCCGAGCTCTCAGGCGTTCGGCCGCTCCCCGGATCTCGCCGCCCGCTCCATCCCCGCCACCCGCTCCAGCATCGGCATCGGATCCACCCCCACGGAGCCCGGCAGGAAGGCGGCGATCCGCTCCGGCGTCCACGCGCCCTCGGCATAGGCCGAGCGCAGCTCCCGCGGCTGCGCCCACACCGCGATCTTCGGCCCGGCGATCGTGTACACCTGTCCGGTGATCCCGGCCTCCCGGGCCCGAGTGGACAGCAGATAGACCACCAGCGCGGCCACGTCCTGCGGGTCGCCGATCTCCGTCAGCTCCATCGGCACGTTCGCCGACATCCGCGTACGCGCCACCGGCGCCACGGCGTTCGCTGTCACCCCGTACTTGTGCAGCCCCAGCGCGGCACTGCGCACCAGCGAGATGATCCCGCCCTTCGCCGCGCTGTAGTTGGCCTGCGAGGCGGACCCCTGGTGGTTGCCGCTGGTGAAGCCGATCAGGGTGCCGCCCCGCTGCCGTCGCATGACCGCCGACGCGGCCCGGAACACCGTGAACGTGCCCTTGAGATGAGTGGCGACCACCGGGTCCCACTCCTCCTCGGTCATGTTGAACAGCATCCGCTCCCGCAGGATGCCGGCGACACAGACGACTCCGTCGAGCCGCCCGTACGACGCCAGCGCGACGTCGACCACGCGTTGGCCGCCGGCCATGGTGGAGATGTCGTCGGCCACCGCGACCGCCTCGCCGCCCGCGGCCTCGATCTCCTTGACCACGGCGTCCGCGATCCCACTGGTGGGTGAGGCCCCGTCGACGGCCACCCCGTAGTCGTTGACGACGACCCGTGCTCCCTCGGCGGCCGCCGCGAGCGCGACCGCACGGCCGATGCCGCGCCCCGCACCTGTCACGACGACGACCTCGCCGGTCAAGAAGTTCCCCACGCCCGGCCCCTTCCCGATGTTTCTGACGGACCGTTAGATTTTATGTCCCGTCAGATGCCCGGACACAAGCCCCGGGGAGGGCCCATGTCGTTGCCGGCCGAGTTCCACGAGATCGCCAAGCGCGTGAACAACTGGGGCCGTTGGGGGGCGGACGACGAGATCGGGACGCTCAACCTGATCACCGACGAGGTGGTCCGGCGGGCCGCCGGCGAGGTCCGCACCGGAAGGCGGGTGCCGCTCGCGCTGCCGTTGCGCCAGGACGGCGTGCAGACCGGGATGATCCCCGGGCGGGTCAATCCGCTGCACGTCATGGTGCAGATCAACCAGGAGCTGTTCGGGCCGGGCACGGTCGCGTGCAGCGACGACGCGGTGACCATGGGACTCCAGGCGGGCACCCACTGGGACGCCCTCACCCATGTCTCGCACTCGGGCCGGCTCTACAACGGCCGCCCGGCGGGCTCGGTCACCGCGCACGGCGGCGCCGAGTTCAGCGGCATCGGCACGGTGCGGCATCTCGTCTCGCGCGGCGTACTGCTGGACGTCGCCCGCGCGCGGGGGACGGACCGCCTGGCCGGGGGACACGCGGTCGGCCCGGAGGACTTGGACGCGGCGGAGGACCTGGCGGGCACGCGCGTGCGCGCCGGCGACGTCGTGCTCGTACGGACGGGCCAGATCCGGGCCTACCTCGCCGGGGACAAGCACGGGTACGCCTATCCCTCGCCGGGGCTGTCGATGCGTACGCCCGCGTGGTTCCACGCGCGCGATGTCGCGGCCGTCGCGAACGACACCCTCACGTTCGAGATGTTTCCACCGGAGACGGAGGGTCTGTGGCTGCCCGTGCACGCGCTGCATCTGGTGGAGATGGGGATGCCGCAGGGCCAGAACTGGAATCTCGAAGAGTTGTCCACAGCCTGTGGACAATCAGGCCGCTACGCGTTCCTGCTGTCGGCCACACCCGAGCCGTTCACCGGCGCCACAGGCGCCCCGGTGGCGCCGGTCGCCGTGCTGTAGCGGCGGACGACCGGGCGTGCCGTGCGGTGAATCCGGACGGCGGCGCGTACGCGCCCGCCCCGAGCACGGCGCCACACGCCGCCATCCGGCTCCGGCGCAGCCGCCTCGGCCTCCCCTGCCCGATGAGCGAACCCACGCCGAAACACGAGTCGCACTCGACGAGGGCCTCCGTCGCCGAAAACCTCGTCGTCCCCTCGCGGCGATTCGCTGCTCCCAGCGTGATCAGCCGGACACGCCGCGTCAACAGCGGTCAGGGGATTTGCCGGTTACGTCCCGTGCAGCGGAGGCGCGCACGGAAGCACACACGGGCGCACATCCCCCCACCGGGCCTGGCGCGTCCGACACCTTCGCCCTCATGCCCCCGGGTACGACACCGGGCGCCTCAGACGGCCTCGTACGCCAGCCCTTCGTTACCCTCGTACCCGTCGAGCCCTTCCAGGCCCTCGCAGACGCCCACCGCGCCGCCCCCGTACGCCATGGCCGCGGTACGCGGTTCGGCGCAGCGGTCCAGTTCGCACCAGATCTGCTTGCCGACGCCGTCGGGGCTCCAGCCCCAGCGGTCGGCGAGACCGTCGACGAGCGCGAGGCCACGGCCGCCGGTCTCCTCGCCGTCCACCCACCGGGGAACCGGGGCGCGGGTGCTGCCGTCGGTGACCTCCACGCGGACGGTGGCCGGCTGGGGCAGGGAAAGGCGCAGCACGGCGGGGCAGCCGGTGTGCACGACGGCGTTGGTGACAAGTTCGGAGACGAGCAGGACCAGCGTCTCGGCGAGCGGTTCATCGGCTGCTATTCCGCACCCGGCAAGTCGCGAGCGGGCCCATCGACGGGCGCGCCCCACTTCCGCGGGGTCGGGCCGGATCTCCAGCTGCACTTGAAGCACCTGCACCGCTCACACCATCCGAACCGGTGGACACAGAGGCTCGCGCCTCAGGAGGGCCACGATCGTAGCCATTTTCTGCATGACCAGAACAACGGCCAGAGCAGAGATCACGGAACGTGAATCCCTTACGCAACAGCATGGTTGACGTACAGTCACCCCAACAAGCGCTTCGGGCATATTCCAGCGCGAAGGAGTACCCGTGCGGCATACTGTGCGACGCTCGTCGCAGAGAGTCGAACAGGCGGCGGAACAAGGCCCGTCACCGGCGTTGCTCGAGCTCGGAACCTCTCGCATCTCACACAAGGTACCGGAGCGGACCTTCGACTCCAGGACGTGACAAGTCACACCTAGGACACAAGCCGATATCAACGCTCCGTAATACCGGCGTGCCACAATCCGCGACATCCCGTTTTCCAGGGTTCGCCGACACCGCAGGCAGGGGCCCTGTCAGACCCCTTCGGCCAGCAGATCGCGCGCGAGCGCCTCCTCACTCTCCGTGACACCGCCCGCACGCTGGGTCCGCACCCAGGCCCTCTTCAGATGCAGGTGCACCTCTGCCTCCCAGGTGAAGCCCATGCCGCCGTGCACCTGGAGGCAGTCACGGGCGCCGCGCACGGCCGCCTCGTCGGCGAGCAGCCGGGCCGCGGCGACGTCCACGGGGTCCGCCGTGACGGCCGCCGCGTACACGGCGGCGCGCGCCACCTCCACCCGGACCAGGGACCGCGCGCACAGCTGCTGCACGGCCTGGAAGGCTCCGATCGGGCGTCCGAACTGCTCACGGGTCCGGGCGTGTTGCACCGCCAGCTCACACGTACGCACGGCCGTGCCGAGCTGCTCGGCCGCCGTGAGCAGCACGGCCACCGGATCCGCCGTCCCCCGCGCCCCCGGCACCCGGTGCAGCGGCGTCAGCGGATCCACCGACCGCAGCCCCACGGCCCCGGAGGCGTCGCCGCGCACGGCGTCGGCCTGCGTCAGCCACTCCACCAGCCCGCCCGCGTCGACGGCGGCCACGACGACCGACCCGTCCGCCGCGCCGGCCACCTCGCCCGCAGCGAGGTGCGTGGCGAGCAGCGGGCCGGGCAGCAGCGCCCGCCCGGCGTCCTCGAACGCCAACACGGCCTCCGGCAGCCCGAGTCCCACGCCGCCCCGCGCCTGCGGCAGCCGCAGCGCGAAGAACCCCGCCGCGCCCAGCTCCCGCCACAGCGCCCGGTCCAGCGCGGGCGCCGCCCGCTCCACGGCCGCCCGGCGCGCCCCGCCGTCGAAGCGCCGGTCGAGCAGCTGGCGCAGCGCGGCCCGCAACGCGCGCTGCTCCTGGGTCAGTTGGAAGCGCACGGCTACCGCCCCTTCGGCAGGCCGAGGATCCGTTCGGCCACGATGGTGTGCTGGATCTGCGAGGTGCCGGCCGCGATGGTGTACGACAGCGAGGACAGCCGGTCGAGCGTCCAAGGCCGGTCCAGGTCGAGCGCCTCGGGGCCCAGGACGTCTGCGGCGGCGTCGTAGAGGTCCTGGCGCGTGTGTGAGTACCTCAGTTTGAAAACCGAACCCCCGACCCCGGGGACCCCGCCCGAGGCCTCCGCCTCGCTCACGTTCCACTGGGTGAGCCGCCACAGCGCCCGGAACTCGGCGTTCAGCCGCCCCAGGCGCCGGCGCAGGACCGGATCGTCCCACCGGCCGTTCTTCCGGGCCTCCCGCGCGAGGTCGCCCAGCACCCGGCGGCAGGCCACCACCTCGCCCACGAACGCCGTGCCGCGTTCGAACGACAGCGTCACCATGGTGACCCGCCAGCCGTCGTTCTCGTCGCCGACCCGGTTGGCGACGGGCACCCGCACCTCGTCGAGGAAGACCTCGGCGAACTCGGCCGACCCGGCGAGGGTGCGCAGCGGCCGTACGGTGATGCCCGGCGCGTCCATGGGCATGGCCAGCCAGCTGATCCCCCGGTGCCGGGGCGCGGCGGTGTCCGTGCGCACCAACAGCTCGCACCAGTCGGCGACTTCGGCGTGCGAGGTCCAGATCTTGGAGCCGGAGACCACGTAGTCGTCGCCGTCCCGCCACGCGCGCGTGCGCAGTGCCGCGAGGTCGGACCCGGCGTCCGGTTCGCTGAAGCCCTGGCACCAGACCTGCTCGCCGCGCAGGACGGGCGGCAGCCAGCGGGCGCGCTGCGCCTCGGTCCCCTCCGCGGCGATGGTGGGTCCGGCGTGCAGCAGGCCGACGAAGTTGGCGCCCACATAGGGGGCGCCCGCCCGCTCGGTCTCCTCCAGGAAGATCAGCCGCACGGTCGGGGACGCGTCCCAGTGGACGTCGCCGTACCCGGCGTCGTACAGCATCCGCTGCCAGCCGAGGTCGTAGGCGCGCCGCCCCGGCCAGTCGTCCGGGGACGGCTTGGCCGGCAGGGAGGGCAGCACGCCCTTCAGCCACTTGCGCAGGCCGGCCCGGAACTCCTCCTCCTCGGGCGTGTACGTCAGGTCCACTACCGGTCCAGGTCGAGGTCCAGCATGCGGATGGCGTTGCCCCGCATGAGCTTGTACACGGTCTCGTCGTCGAGGCCCTTGACGTGGTCGAGGGCCACCTCCTTGGTGTGCGGGAAGGTGGAGTCGACGTGCGGGTAGTCGGTCTCGAAGGTGGCGTTGTCACGCCCGACGACGTCCAGGGACGCGACCCCGTGCTTGTCGCGGAAGAAGCAGCAGAAGATCTGCCGGTAGTAGTACGTCGACGGGGGCTCCGGGATGAGGTCGCGGACGCCGCCCCACGCGCGGTGCTCCTCCCAGACGTCGTCGGCGCGCTCCAGGGCGTACGGGATCCAGCCCATCTGACCCTCGGAGTAGGCGAGTTTGAGCTGCGGGAAGCGCACCAGGACCCCGCTGAAGAGGAAGTCCGCCATCGAGGCCATCGCGTTGTTGAACGAGAGCGAGGCCTGCACGGCGGGGGGCGCGTCCGGGGACGCGGCCGGCATCTGGGACGACGACCCGATATGCATGTTGATCACGGTCCCGGTCTCCTGGCAGACCGCGAAGAACGGGTCCCAGTAGCCGGAGTGGATCGACGGCAGCCCCAGGTAGGTGGGGATCTCGGAGAACGTCACGGCCTTCACGCCGCGTGCGGCGTTGCGCCGGATCTCCGCGACGGCGAGGTCGATGTCCCACAGCGGGATCAGGCAGAGCGGGATGAGGCGCCCGCCGCTGTCGCCGCACCACTCCTCGACCATCCAGTCGTTGTAGGCGCGCACGCAGGCCAGGGCGACCTCCTTGTCGTGCGCCTCGGCGAAGGTCTGCCCGCAGAAGCGCGGGAAGGTCGGGAAGCACAGGCTGCCCTCGACGTGGTTGAGGTCCATGTCCGCGAGCCGCGCCTTGGGGTCCCAGCAGCCGCGCCGCATCTGCTCCCGGGTGATGCCCTCCAGGGTCATCTCGTCGCGGTCGAAGCCCACGGCGGCGATGTTGCGCTTGTACGGGAACTTCAGGTCCTCGTAGATCCACCAGTCCGTGGGCTGGCCCTCCGGGTCCATGGTGATCTGGTACTTGCCGCCGACGTAGGCGAGTTCGCCGATGCCCGCGGTGAGCGGCTGGGGCCCGCGGTCCCGGAACCTGGCCGGCAGCCAGGTCTCGAAGAGGTGCGCGGGCTCGATCACGTGGTCGTCGACGCTGATGATGCGGGGCAGTTCGGTCATGGGTCCCCCTCCGCGGAGATACGGATCTGATGACCCGTCAGATGACGCCGTACCGGCAGGCTAGTCCCGCACCCCTGGACCGACAAGGCGCCGAGCCCTACGCTCACCACCACTATCTGACTATCCGTCAGCTCACCGGGGGCGACCGTGACCCTGCACACCACCGCGCACGAGCTCAGCACCGCGCCCACCCTCTGGGACCTGCTCTCCCGCCGCGCCGACCGCACCCCCGACCGCCCCGTCCTGCTCCAGGACGACCGCACCCTGACCTTCGGCGCCCTGCGCGCCCGCGCCGAGCGGACCGCGGCCGGGCTGTACGGCATGGGCGTGCGCCCCGGCACGGTCGTCGCCTGGCAGCTGCCCACCCGCGTCGAGACGGCGGTGCTGACCTTCGCGCTGGCCCGCCTGGGCGCCGTACAGACCCCGCTCATCCCGTTCCTGCGCGACCGCGAGGTCGGCTTCGCGCTGCGCGAGTCGGGCGCCGAGTACTTCGCCGTACCGGGCACCTGGCGCGGCTTCGACCACACGGCAATGGCCCGGCGGCTCGGTGCGCAGGGAGTCTTCGAGGCGTACGAGGACCTGCCCGACGGCGTTCCGTCGGTGCTGCCCGCGCCGCCCGAACGAGGCACCGACGTCCGCTGGATCTACTGGACCTCCGGCACCACCTCCGACCCCAAGGGCGTCCTGCACACGGACCGCTCCCTGATCGCGGGCGGCACGTGCCTGGCGCACGCCCTGCGCCCCACCGCCGACGACGTGGGGTCGATCGCCTTCCCGTACGCCCACATAGGCGGCCCCGACTACACGGTGATGCTGCTGCTGTACGGCTTCCCGGCGCTGCTGCTGGAACAGTTCGCGCTGCCGGACGCGCTGCCCGCGTACCGCGAACACGGGGTGACGATCGCCGGCGGTTCCACGGCGTTCTACTCGATGTTCCTGGCCGAGCAGCGCAAGCGGCCCGGGACCCCCGTCGTCCCGACCCTGCGGCTGCTCGCGGGCGGCGGGGCGCCGAAGCCGCCCGACGCCTACCACGCCGTCGTCCGCGAGATGGGCGTCCAGCTCACCCACGGGTACGGCATGACCGAGGTTCCGATGATCACCATGGGGGCGCCGGACGACACCCCCGAGAACCTGGCGACGACCGAGGGGCGCCCGCCGCGGGCCATGGAGATACGGATCGTCGACGGGGAGGTGCGGCTGCGCGGCGAGGCCGTGTGCCGGGGCTATCTCGATCCGGCGCAGACGGCCGAGGCGTTCGACGAGAACGGCTTCCTGCGCACCGGCGACCTCGGGCGGCTCACCGCCGACGGGCACCTGGTCCTCACCGGCCGGCTCAAGGACGTGATCATCCGCAAGGGCGAGAACATCTCCGCCAAGGAGATCGAGGAACTGCTGCACCGGCATCCGGCGGTCGCGGACGTGGCGGTGATCGGCCTGCCGGACGCCGAGCGGGGGGAGCGGGTCTGCGCGGTGATCGAGCAGCCGCCGCAGGTCACCCCGTTGACCCTGGAGGCGCTGACGTCCTACCTGCGCGCGGAAGGGCTGTCGGTGCACAAGCTGCCGGAGCAGCTGGAGGTGGTCGACGCCCTCCCGCGCAGCGACACCCTGCGGAAGGTGCTCAAGTACAAGCTCAGGGAGCGTTTCTCGGCTACTCGGGGACGGTGAAGTAGCGGGCGAACGCGGAGATGATCTCCGTCTCGCTCACCTTGCCGTCGCCGTCGCCGTCCAGCGAGCCGGCCGCGGCCCGCGCGATGTCGCCGGGGGCGCCGAGCACCCGCAGCACGCGTGCGAGGTCCTCGACGGTGGCCGCGCCGTCGCCGTCCGGGTCGGCGACGGCGAGGGCCGCGTGCAGGAAGGGGCGGGCGATCTCGGCGAAGCGGTCGGGGTTGTCGCGCAGCCGCTTGACCGCGCCGTTGACGAACTCCTCGCGCGTGATGCGCTGGTCACCGTCCCGGTCCGCTATCCCGGCCATGCCCTGCCAGAAGGCCTCGGCGCCGCCGTACAACGCCTGGCCCTTGTCGGAGCGGGACGCCGTGCCGAACTCCACGAGCAGTGCCTTGGCCGCGCCACTGAAGTCCTCGCGGTCGATGTAGCCGTTGCCGTCCTGGTCGAAGGTGGCGAACCGGGCCGCGATCCTGCGCTCGTACTCGCTGCTGACCATGTAATTCAGGCCGCCTCACGTCATGTCGGGGTGCTTCTCGCCAGGGAGCGTACGACGCCGCAGGCGGTTCGGGAGCGGGAAAACGACGGTTGTGCCAAGACCGGGGGAATTTTGGAACAACGGTGTGGCAGAGAGTTCACGCGGAGAGGGGGCCGGCGTCGTCCGCGGTCGCGGAGGTCAGGTCGGGGTGGACGTCGAACAGCCGCCGAACCCCCAGTGCGCCCAGCACACGGTTGACGTGCGAGCCGTCGGCCGCGCCCTGGGCCGGGAGTATCAGCCGCAGCCGCCCCTGGCAGGAGCGCAGCAGCCGACGGGCCGCGATCAGCACACCCACACCGCTGGAGTCGCAGAACCAGACCTCGGAGAGGTCGAGGACGAGACTGTGGCGGCCCTCGGCCACCGCGTCGTGCACCCGTTGACGTAGCACCGGCGATGTCACCAGGTCCAGCTCGCCCGACACATGGAGCACGGCCCAGTCGCCCTGCTCGCCGCCGGTCACCTTGAACGCCACCACCATGCCCTTCGTCGCCGGAACGTGCGGGAAACAGCCGGAACCGCCCGGAAACGGAACCAGTCCCTACGCTTCCTTGCGGCGCGGCTGCCCAGCGGCCGTTCCCTGAAACACCTTGCCGGAAACGAAACCCAAACGGAAAAGGCTTGATTCAGTCGCATTCGATCCTGTTCGATCAGGTCTGGTCTTGTACGCGGTGGGTAGGCGCGGCGCGAAAGCGCACTATCACCTGCGACTGGTCGAGGGGCGCGCATTGACACAAAGGGGCGTGCGTTGTCCGACGTGCCGACTACATTCGAGGTGGCGATGGACGCAGGCTGGACACCGGGACGAATCACGGGGAGGGGGCCGCATGACGAAGAAGGACGCACCGCCCCGTTGGGACCGCAAGATGCAGCAGCGACTCGCACGCGGTGAGGCGGCCGCCCTCGGCGAGCTCTACGACCGTTTCGCCTTCCTCGTGCACGGTCTGGCCCACCGCGTGCTCGACGACGAGCGGGCCGCCGACGGCATCACCCGCGAGGTCTTCATACACCTGTGGGAACACCCCGAGGCGTACGACCCCAAGCAGGGCCCCCTCCGCTCCTGGGTGGCGACCCTGACCCACCGCCTGGCCGTGCAGCGCCTGCGCGCCACCGAGACCGCGGCCCTCGCGGAGGGCGGGCACGGCTCCAGCGAGGACCTGGAGCTCAAGGTCCGCCACGCCTCCGTCGCCGCCCGCGCCGACTACATCGTCCAGTCCATGCCCGCCCCGCTGCGCGCCGCCCTGGAGCGCGCCTACTTCCAGCGCCGTGACTACCGCCAGACCGCCACCGACCTCGGCATCACCGAGGACGAGGCACGCCGCCGCCTCCGTCTGGGCCTGCAACTCCTCGCGACGGCCCACGACGCCGACGCACCGCCCGGATACGGAGGTGCGGCGTGACGGACCCGGAACACCACGAGCCGCCCGACGAGCACGAGCACCACGAGCACGGCGCGGAGAAGAAGGAGGACGAGCCGCACACCCCCGCCCACCAGCCCCGCATACCGATGCCAAGGGCCTCGGTGGAGGACACGGGCCTGCCCCTCCCCGCCCTGGACACCCTCCAGCCGTCCTACCCGCCCCTGGAACACCACGTCCTGAAGTCCCTGCTGGGCGCGTGGGCGCTGGCCGCCTGCTCCCCCGAGGAGACGCTGGCCGTCGAGGACCACCTGGGACTGTGCGGCAACTGCGCCGACGAGGCGCGGCGGCTGCGCGAGGCGGTCGGCCTGCTGCAACGCCCCGACAGCCTCGACCTCGACCCGGGCCTGCGCACCCGCGTCCTGGCGACCTGCCTGGACCGGCGGCCACCGCGCATCCCGGTCCCCGAGTGGGCCAGGCCCTACGACGCCGAGACCGCACGCCTCGACGCCCTGCTCCAGGACTTCGGCGACGCCGAGTGGCACGCGCCGGTACGGCTGCGCTGGTTCGACGGCACGGAACCGGCCAGCCGCCGGACGACCGTCGCGGGCGTCATCGCCCACCTCCTGGCGGTCGACGGCCTGATCGCCGTCGCCCTCGGCCTGGACGACCCCCTGGGCGACACCGACGCCGACCCGCCGACGCCGACGGCCCGCACGGAGGCGTACTGGCGGGCCTCGCACTTCCCGCCGACCCGCACCGTCCGGGCGCCCTGGCGCGAACAGGGCCACGGCATCGTGCGCACGGCGTCCTTCACCGGCGGCACCGAGGGCAAGCTGGGCGTGCCGTACGGCGTGGGCGAGCTGCCGCTGCACGACGCGATGATCGAGCGGGCCTTCGAGTGCTGGGTGCACGCGGAGGACATCGCGGACGCGGTGGACTACCCCTACGACCCGCCGTCGGCCCGCCACCTCAACCGCATGATCGACCTCGCGGCCCGCCTGCTGCCCACGTCCCTCGCGGAACGCCGCCGCGCGGGCCTGGCGAGCCCCGCCCGGACCCACCGCCACCTGGTCCCCGCCGGCACCCCCGGCCGCACCCTCCGCCTGGAGATCGAGGGCTCCGGGGGCGGCGAGTGGCTGATCCCCCTGGACTCCCCCGCGGAGGTGGGCTCCGCCGAGCACGAGGTGGCCCATGTCGCCCTGGACGGCGTCGAATTCTGCCGCTTGGCCGCGGGCCACGTCTCCCCCGAGGAGGCAGCAGCGGGCCAACTGGGCGACCGCGAGGCCATCAGAGACGTCCTCCTCGCAGCAGCCTCCCTGAGCCGCATGTAGCCCCCACCCACCAGTAGCACAGTGGCCCACGGCGAGAAGGGACAGTGCCGGCAGGTCGGGCACTCACCGAAGCCGAGCGCACACGGCGCCGCACCCGCCCACAGCGAGAAGGGGCCGTGCCCACACAACCACACCCGTGAACGGCGCGAAGGGGCCGTCTCCGGAGCCGGTCGCACGGCGCCGCACCCGCCCGCAGTGAGTAGGGGCCGGCCCACGGAGCCGCAGTCGCGCGCGGCGCGAAGGGGTCGTGTCGGGGGGTGTCCGCCCGCAGCGGTTGGCGCGTCAACACGGGTGCGTCGGTGAGTGACCGATTCCGCGCCGTTCCGAGGACGGACACCCCCCGGCACGGCCCCGACCCACCCCCCGGACAGAAGGCGCTACCCGCACCCCCACCGGACCCGCACAGGCGCCGCAGGCATGGCAGGCATGGCGGCGCGCCACGGCCTACGCGAACACGACCGTCCGACGCCCGTTCAGCAGAATCCGCCGCTCCGCGTGCCACTTCACGGCCCGCGCCAGCGCCTGGCACTCCACATCCCGCCCGATCCCGACCAGCTGATCCGGGGTGACATCGTGACGCACCCGCTCGACCTCCTGCTCGATGATCGGCCCCTCGTCCAGATCCGCCGTGACGTAGTGCGCCGTCGCACCGATCAGCTTCACACCCCGCGCATGCGCCTGGTGGTACGGCTTGGCGCCCTTGAAGCTGGGCAGGAACGAGTGGTGGATGTTGATGATCCGCCCACTCAGCTGCTTGCACAGATCGTCGGAGAGCACCTGCATGTAGCGGGCCAGAACGACCAACTCCACGCCCTCTTCCCGCACGATCTCCAGCAGCCGCGCCTCCCCGTGCGACTTGGTGTCCTTCGTCACCGGAATGTGGTGGTACGGAATCCCGTAAGTACCCACCAGCTCCGCGAATTCGGTGTGGTTGGACACCACCCCGGCGATCTCCACAGGCAGCGCACCGATCCGCGCCCGGAACAGCAGATCGTTCAGGCAGTGCCCGAACTTGCTGACCATCAGCAGAATGCGCATCTTCTCGTCGGCCCGGTTGATCTGCCACTCCATGCGGAACGAGTCACCGATCGCCGCGAAGCTGGCCCGCAGCTTCTCCACCGTCACCGGCGCATCCGCCGAGAAGTGGACCCGCATGAAGAACAGCCCCGTGTCATGGTCACCGAACTGCTGACTGTCCTCGATGTTGCAGCCGGTCATGAACAGGTAGCTCGACACGGCATGCACGATGCCCTTTTTGTCCGGGCACGACAGAGTGAGGACGTACTGGTCGGCCGGCGCGGCCGTCTCGGCCGCGGCTCGGTTGGGCTGCTCGTTCATGCACCACAGGGTCCCACACGGACCTGAGCAGCCAGAAACCCTAGGCCGACCGCGTCAGGATCCGCAGCACCTCAAGCGTCCGAGGCGCCCCGTCAGGATCCTCCCCGTCGCTCACCGCCATCCGCACATGCGCGTCCCGAGCCGCCCGCACCGCCTCCGGCCAGGCCGGATGTTCCATGTAGGAGGACACCGGCGCGTCCGGCCCCACCTGGTGCATGATCCGCAGCACCCGCAGCACCGCGGTGTCGATCAGCGCGGCCTCCTGCGAGTCCCGGAATATGGTCCCGACGTACTTCTCGGCGGACCAGTGATCGAGCCAGGTGTCCTCGACCAGCCGGTACACGGCGTCGGTGACGTCCCCGTACCCCTCGGCGCCCGCAAGCCAGACGTCCCGCTGGAACACCGGATCGGAAAGCATGTGCAGCGCGGAGCGCACATTGCTGCGCCAGCGCCACCACGGCATGTCGTTCAGTGGCATGCCACCCATCGTGGATGAGCGATGCCCGCGACGGGAAGGGTTCACCGAACCTTGTACTCCTTGCACACCTTGCACGGTCATCGATCGTACGTTCCTCGCCACGCGCCGTTCACCGGACCCCGTAATTCACCTGGACGTCACCTCCTGTTGAGCAAGGGTCACTCAGAGGTTATCGATGTGACGGAATCGTGCGGGTCCATGACCGGCAGGCGACGCACCCGCAGCACGTTCCTCCCCGCCCTCACCAGGCCCGTCAAAGCCCTGCGCGCGGCGGGCGCCCTGGTGGCGTGTGCCTCGCTCGCCGTCGGGTGCGGGGTCGTCCCCGGTTTGCCGGGGGGCACCGGGGACGACCCGATCACCGTCATGACCTGGGCACCGCAGGACACGAACACCACGAACAAGCCCGGCATGCCGGCCCTGGCGCTCGCCTACGCCCGCCACGTCAACGCCGACGGCGGCATCAACGGCCGCAAGCTCAAGGTCGTGATCTGCAACGACCGCAACGACAGCGTGCACGCCGCGAAGTGCGCGCGCCGCGCGGTCAAGCAGAAGGTCGCCGCGGTCGTCGGCTCCTACAGCCAGTTCGCCGACACGTTCTTCCCGATCCTGGAGGGAGCGGGCATACCGTACATAGGTGGCTATGGCATCACGAACGCCGAGTTCACCAGCCCGCTCTCCTACCCGGTCAACGGTGGCCAGCCCGCGCTGCTGGCCGGCCTCGGCAGGCAACTCGCGAGCGACTGCGGCCCGGTCACGCTGGTCCGGCCCGACACCATCGCGGGTGACGAACTTCCCAACCTGCTCAACTCGGGCCTCGAGGCGGGCGGTCACACGGACGTGACCGACCTTCGGGCGGCCGAGGACGCCACCGAGTTCTCCGCGCAGTCCGAGCAGGCCCTGACCCGGGCCACCGAGGACCCGGGGAAGCGGGGCTGTGTGGTGCCGGCCCTCGGCGACCGCACCAACACCTTCATGGACTCCTTCCGGCGCGACCGCGAGGAGTACCCCGACGTGCGCACGGGCACCGTGCTCGGCAGCGTCGACCAGACCGTCATCGACGCCACCGGTGGCGCGTCGAGCCCCTACGAGGGGGCGTACATCACCGGCTGGTACCCGGTGGAGACCGACAAGCGCTGGGACGGGATGAAGAAGGTCATCCGCGAGCAGGCCTTCACCGACACCCGGATCGACCCCGCGGACGCGGGCGTGCAGACCACCTGGATCGCGTACACCGTCCTGGAGGCCGTCGTGAAGGCGCTCGGTGACGGCGAGGTCTCCGCGGACACGGTACGGCGCACCCTGGACGACGGATTCAAGGTCACCACGGGCGGGCTCACGCCGACCCTGCGCTGGCAGTTCCAGGACGTGCTGGCCTCCGTCGGCCTGCCGCGCCTGGTCAACACCGACGTGACCCCCCAGGTGGTCAAGGAGGGCCAGCTGGTGGCGGACCGCCAGGGCGCCATCGACGTGACGAAGACCCTCCAGGGCACCGAGAACCAGGAATGACCTCCCGGCGCCCGGCGCCCGGGTCACCTCACAACTGGGTCGGCTGGCGCTCGGTCAGGCCGTAGGTCCTGGCGATCGCGTTCCACAACTTGGCCGCCTCGGCCTTCTGCGTGGTGGCGATGCCGCTCTCCCGGTTGCCGGCGGCGGTCTGGCCGGTGCTGTGGGCCTGCCCCTTCTTGCAGAGCTTGCCCTTCTGCCCGGCGACCTGGTCGGCCCAGGCCGCGTAGTGGTTGTCCGCGGAGGCGGACGCCTTCCACGCCTTGTTGAGCGCGTCGGTCAGCGCGGCGTGCTCGGGCAGCTTGTCGACGGAGATCCCCGACAGCTGGGTGACCAGGCTGTTGCGCTGCTCGGCGGCGCCGCGCAGGTCCTGGGCGGCCTGGGCGAGGTTGCCGCACGACTTCACCTGACCGACGGCACTGATCACCGTGGCCCGGCTGTCACCGCTGTCGGCGAGCAGCTTGTCCAGGGCGACGGCCTGCTCCTTCGCCGGGTCGGCGGACGGTGAGCCGGAGGCCTCGCTGCTCGCCGGGGCCGAGGCGGAGACGGGTTGAGGGTCCTTGTCCTGCTCACCGTCGCCACCCCCCGCGAGCAACGCGCCGGCCCCGATGCCGACCACGGCGATGGCGACGCCGCAGGCCGCGATGAGCGGCACCTTCGAGCCGGTGCGGCCACCGCCGTCCCGGGAGCCCCGGGAGGCCCGCCGCCCCTGCGCCGGGCCGGGAGCGTCGTAGGACGGCTGCGGGGAGGCGTGTCCGGTGCTCTGCGGCGGCCCCTGGTAGCGGGGCATGTGCTGGGTGGCGCCGGCCTGGCCGCCGTCGCCGCCGGGTCCGCCGCGGAAGAGGTTGTCGAACTCGGCGGGCGGCTGCCGGTCCCCGTACGCCCCCTGCGCGGGCACGGGCGGGATGTACTGCGTCGCGTCGGCGTCGGATCCGGACGGCATCGGTCCGGCCCCTCCGCCGTCCTCCTGGGCCCGCCCGAGGTAGGTCGTCGTCTCGGCGGGCCGGTCCGCCGGTCCACCGGACGGCATCTCGGGCGGCAGGGCCCCGGGCCCGACCGGCGGTATGTACTGCGTGGCGCCCTCGTCGCCGGAGGCCATGGGCGGCGCGTACCGGTGGGCGCTTCCGTCACCGGGCGCACCGGTGACGGGCGGGATGTACTGGGTGGCACCCTCGTTCCCGGGGCCGCCCGGGGCGGGGTAGTGACCGCCACCGACCGGCGGGATGTACTGCGTGGCCCCCTCGTCGCCGGGCGCGGCCGCGACCGGCGGTATGTACTGGGTCGCCCCGTCGTCGGCCGGCGGCATCGGTGCGCCGTGACCGGCGGGCGGCAGCGGCGCCGCGCCCGGCGTGGGCAGGGCGGGGCCCTGGCCCGGCGTTCCGTACGCCCCGTAGGACGCCTGCGGGTCGTTGCCGTACGGCTGGCCGGGCGTCGCCTCCTGGGGGAGCGCGCCCGGCTGGTCCTGCGCCGCCCACGGGGCGGGCTGCTGCGCCTGCCACGGGTCGGCGGGCGGGGTCTGCCAGTCCTGGCCCGGCTGCGGGGCCGGGGCCAGGTGCTGTTCGGGGCCCCACGGCTGCCCCCAGGCCTGGCCGCCGGGCGGCGCCGAGGCCGGGGCGGAGCCGCCCTGCGGGGCGCCGTGCCGCGGCCCCGCGGGCTGGTCGGCGGCTCCGCCCGTCATACCCGGCAGCAGCGGTTCGCCACCGTCGGAGGGCAGCACGATGCCTTCGCGCGCGGGCCGCGCCGAGGGCTGCTCGCCCTGTCCACTCTGCGTCACCGGGGCTCCTACAAATGGGGGACCATCGGAATCGTCGGCTCACGCTACCGGGTCCCCCGAGCCGGTCGCCACGCAGCACAGGACCTGACCTCATGCCCTGTGACCGCCGTAACAAAACCGGCCCGCGGCACGCTGCTTATGTCACCTCCGGCTCCCGGCGCCCTCGTTCTCCGCGCGTTCACGCCCGCGCGAGGCATACTTCACGCGGCAGCCTGGAGGTCCAGCCGCGCCCCGAACTCCCTTACCACGGACTCCTCCTGGAACGGCTCAAGCCGCTGCTGGAAGTCCTCCAGGTACTCGGCGCCCCGGTTCGAGCGGAGGGTCTCCAGCAGTTCGACCGCTTTCAGCCCCGTATGGCAGGCCTGCTCGATCTCGCGCTGCTGCACCTGTGCCGTGGCGAGCAGCACATAGCCGATCGCCCGCCTGCGCGCCCGGGACTCGGGGTGGCCGTCGAGGGACTCCTGCGCGCACCGCGCCGCCGCCTCGGCCTGGCCGAGATCGCGATGGCAGTGGGCCAGTTCGTCGGCGAGATAGGCCTCGTCGAAGTGCGCGATCCACGCCGGGTCGTCGCCGGAGGCGCCGTCCACCTGCTCCATGGCGGTCACGGCTCGCCCGGCGGCCGCCTGGGCGGCGCGCGCGTCGCCCAGCAGAGCGTGCCCGCGCGCCTCGGCGGCGAGGAACATCGCCTCCGCGCGCGGGGTCACGCGCCCCCGCGCCCCCTCCTGTGCCGCCCGCGCCAACTGGGCGATCTCCCGCGGGTTTCCGAGCTGCGCGGCCAGGTGGCTCATGGACGCGGCGAGCACATAGCCGCCGTAACCACGGTCACCGGCGGCCTGCGCGAGCCGCAGCGCCTGGATGTAGTAGCGCTGGGCGAGGCCCGGCTGCCCGGTGTCGACCGCCATGTACCCGGCGAGCTCGGTCAACCGCGCCACGGACGCGAAGAGTTCCCGCCCGACGGACTCCCGGTACGAGCCGGCGAGCAGCCCCGAGACGACGCTGTTGAGGTAGTGCACGACGACCGGGCGCACATGCCCGCTGCCGTACTGGTGGTCCAGGTCGACCAGGGCCTGCGTCATCGCGCGCACGGCCGCCACGTCCGACTGGCCCACGCGCGGGCCCGCCGAGCGCGCCACCTGCGCGTCGGGCGCGGAGATCAGCCAGTCGCGGCTCGGCTCGACCAGTGCGGAGGCCGCGACGGACGAACCGGACAGGAAGTCCCGGCGCCCCACGTCACTGCGCCACAGCTCGCAGACCTGCTCGATGGCTCCCAGTACCGTCGGCGAGAACTGGAGGCCGACGCCCGAGGCGAGGTTCTTGCCGTTGGCCATGCCGATCTCGTCGATCGTGACCGTACGGCCGAGCTTGCGGCCGAGCGCCTCAGCGATGATCGCCGGCGCGCGGCCACGCGGCTGCTGTCCCCGCAGCCAGCGGGCCACGGACGTCTTGTCGTAGCGCAGGTCGAGACCGTGCTCGGCGCCGCACATGTTGACCCGCCGGGCCAGCCCGGCGTTCGAGCAACCCGCTTCCTGGATGAGCGCTTGCAGCCGTTCGTTCGGCTGCCGTGCGACGAGAGGCCTTGCGGCCATGGCGTACCCCCTGAGGCTGCGGTGCCTGCCCGCACACCGAGTTGTCGTGTCTTCCAGGACCCGAGCCCCCCGCCCTGCGGGAGCGAGGAATTCCGGCCGTGAAGATCAATGCCCCGCGGACATACCGAAAATGCGAGGCATGCGAGGATTGCCGGGGTACCGGCGGTTGCCGACCCCACACCTGGCTACCCAGCTCCCGCCGCGGTTCCTCCTGCGCGCCCCCGGACATGCACCCATGCGCCCCGGATGCCGAATCGATGCTCCTCCCCCGCGCGCGGTCCGGCCGTAACCCGCGGTGGGGCTGGGAGTTGTGTTGAGCGTGGAAAAGACGATCCCGGCCACCGAAGCCGCACAGATTCCGAAGCAGCGCGGCGAATCGCTGCTGGAGACCGCCGTTCGCTACGCCGAGGAGCGCCACTGGGACGTGTTCCCCGGCACCTGGCTGGAAGCCGTCGGCGGGGTGCAGCGTTGCTCCTGCGGCGACGCCGCGTGCGGTGCGCCGGGGGCGCATCCGGCACGGCCGGACTGGGAGACGCAGGCGACCGGCAGCGCGACGGTGGCGCGCCGGATGTGGCAGAAGCAGCCGAACGCGTCGATCCTGCTGCCGACGGGCCGGACCTTCGACGCGATCTCCGTGCCGGAGACCGCCGGGTTCCTGGCTCTGGCCCGCATGGAGCGGATGGAGCTGACGCTGGGACCGGTGACGCTGACCCCGGACCGGCGGATGCAGTTCTTCGTGCTGCCGGGCGCGTCCGTGAAGGTTTCCGATCTGGTCCGGAAGCTGGGCTGGTCGATCGGGTCGCTCGACCTGGCCGCACTGGGCGAGGGCGGCTATGTCGCCGCGCCCCCCACCCGCTTCGGCTCTCGCGGCGCCGTCCAGTGGGTTTGCCGCCCCACCCCCGCCAACCGCTGGCTGCCGGACGCCGAGGAGTTGATCTCCCCGCTCGCGTACGCCTGCGGACGGGACCGCTGACCAGGTCCCACGGGACAGGGCTCCCCTTAGGGTGCTCCCATGAACCAGGGAGCAGAGGCGGGGACAGCCGCCGTACGCGTACGAGGGCTCTGGAAGCGTTTCGGGGAGCACGTCGCCGTCTCCGGGAT
This sequence comes from Streptomyces sp. NPDC059861, assembly GCF_042731435.1. Lineage (NCBI taxonomy): Bacteria > Bacillati > Actinomycetota > Actinomycetes > Kitasatosporales > Streptomycetaceae > Streptomyces > Streptomyces sp. NPDC059861. Next base: position 48,993 of record NZ_JBHWJQ010000007.1, read on the forward strand.
CGATCTGGAGCTGCCCGCCGGGCGGTTCATCGGGCTGGTCGGGCCCAACGGGGCCGGAAAGACCACCACGCTGTCGATGGTCACCGGGCTGCTGCGCCCCGATCATGGCTCCGTCGAGGTGGTCGGGCACGACGTGTGGCGGGACCCGGTGGAGGTCAAGGCCCGCATCGGGGTGCTCCCCGAGGGACTGCGGCTGTTCGAGCGGCTGTCGGGCCGGGAGCTGCTGGCGTACACGGGCAGGCTGCGCGGTCTGCCCGGCGCCGAGGTCGACAAGCGGGCCACCCAACTGCTGGACGTCCTCGACCTGGCCGGCGCACAGCACAAGCTGGTCGTCGACTACTCGACCGGCATGCGCAAGAAGATCGGACTCGCCGCCGCGCTGCTGCACAACCCCGAAGTGCTGTTCCTCGACGAGCCGTTCGAGGGCGTCGACCCGGTGTCCGCCCAGACCATCCGGCGCGTACTGGAGCGGTACACCGCCTCCGGCGCCACCGTCGTCTTCTCCTCCCACGTGATGGAGCTGGTCGAGTCGCTGTGCGACTGGGTGGCCGTGATGGCCGCCGGCCGGATCCGCGCCCACGGCCCGCTCGCCGAGGTCCGCGGTGACGCCCCCACGCTTCAGCAGGCCTTCCTCGAACTCGTCGGCGCCCACGACCGCGACGCCGGCTCCGACCTGGACTGGCTCGGCGGCGGCGCCCGATGACCGGCACCACGGCAACCCTCGTACAGCTGAAGCTGTCCCTGCTGCGCAACGGCCTGCGGCAGTCCGCCGGTCGGCGCGCCGCCTACATCGCCTCCGCGGTCCTCGCACTGCTCTTCGCCGCGCTGCAACTGCTCGGCCTGGTCCTGCTGCGCGGCAACGACCACGCCGACGCCGTGATCGTGCTGCTGGTCGCCGTACTGGCGCTGGGCTGGGCGGTGATGCCGCTGTTCTTCCCCGGCGGCGACGAGACCCTCGACCCCACCCGCCTGGTCATGCTGCCGCTGCGGGCCCGGCCGCTGGTGCGGGCGCTGCTCGCGGCCTCCCTGGTCGGCATCGGGCCCCTGTTCACCGTGTGCATGCTGGTCGGCTCCGTGATCGCGGTGGCGCGCGGCACGGCGGCGTACGTCGTAGGAGTCGTCGCCGCCGTGCTGGCGCTGCTGGTCTGCGTGGCCCTCGCGGGGGCCGTCGCCGCCGCCAACATCCGGCTGCTGACCAGCCGCAGGGGGCGCGATCTGGCCGTGCTGAGCGGGCTCGTGATCGCGGTCGGCGCGCAGGTCGTCAACTTCGGTGCGCAGCGGATCGGTTCGGCCGGTCTGGGGCAGCTCGAACCGGCCGCCGACGTGCTGCGCTGGATACCGCCCGCCTCGGCGCTCGGCGCCGTGGACGCGGCCGGCCACGGCTCGTACGGCGTCGCCGCCGCCCAACTCGCCCTGACCGCGCTGGCCCTGGTGGCGCTCATCGCGGTGTGGGCACGGCATCTGGACCGGCTGATGACCTCGCCGGACGGGTCGACGATCCAGGCCATGGCCGACACCGCCGTACGCGACCGGTCCTCGGGCGGGCCGGCGCGGCTGCTGCCGGGCGGGCGGACCGGGACGGTCATGGAGCGCAGCCTGCGCTACGTGTGGCGCGACCCGAAGACCAAGGCGGCCTGGGTGACCTCGCTGGCCATCGGGCTGATCGTGCCCGTGTTCAACGCCTTGCAGGGCACCGGGTCGATCTACTTCGCGTGCTTCGCCGCGGGCATGCTCGGCATCCAGATGTACAACCAGTTCGGGCAGGACACGTCCGCGTTCTGGATGGTCGCCATGACCATCTCGTCCACCCGCGACGCCGCAGTCGAACTGCGCGCGCGTGCCTACGCCCTGCTGCTGATCACCCTGCCGTACGCCCTTCTCGTCACCGTCCTGACCACGGCGCTGCTCGGTGACTGGGCCAAGCTGCCCGAGGTGCTGGGCCTGTCGTTCGCGCTGCTCGGCGCGATGCTGGCGACCGGGGCGTGGACCTCGGCGCGCTTCCCGTACTCCATCCCGCAGGAGGGCTACAAGAACGTGGCCCCCGGCCAGGTCGGGCTGGCCTGGATCTCGATCTTCGGCGGGATGGTGGCCGCGGCCCTGCTGTGCGCGCCTGTCATCGTGCTGACCATCCTGATCAACGCCAGCGCGGACGGCGACGCGTGGACCTGGCTGCTGCTGCCCGTCGGGACGGCGTACGGGGCGATGCTCACCTGCCTCGGCCTCCGGCTGGCCGCGCCGCGCACCGCCCAGCGGCTGCCGGAGATCCTCGCGGCGGTCAGCAAGGGCTGAGCCGTCGGCCGACGTCGACTCCTGTTGCCCGCCTGCCGTGCGGGCTTACTGGAGGAGGCCGTGGGGCACGCCCGCGCCGCGCTCGACCACACCCCGGTCCACGATCCGATGCACCCGGTTGCGGCTGGTCAACCTGGGCGGGGCGCTGCTCGGGCTCGTGCGGGGCGGGCAGGTCCGGCATGCTGGAGCCGCCGGTGACCACGACGGCCACGCTCGCCGACCCGGCCGTGCGCGGCCTGCGAGAGCTGATCGACGCCGCGCCCTCGGACTTCTTCGGCTCCGCCGCCACCGGCGTGGACGACCTGCCGCGGCACCGCACCGTCGCCGCGAACATCCAGCGCGCGATCACCGCCGAACCCGACCCGCACCGACGCGAGCTGCTCGGCCGCCACCTGGCCCGCGCCCGCGCCGACGTCGCCCGCACCGATCCGTACGTGCGCCGGCTGCTCGCCATGGCCCACGTCTGGCAGATCCGCGCGGCCCCGCACACCGCCCGGCGCTGGTGCCTGCTTCGGGTGCTGCTGGTGACGACCGGGGCGGTGGGGTTCCTGACGGTCACGGGGAAGTGACCCCGGCATCGCCGGGGGCCTCGGCGCCCGTCACGCACCGAACGCCGACTCCAGGAACGGCTCGATCGCCGCCCGCCACGCCTCCGGCTGGTCGTAGTGGATGAGATGGCCGGCGTCGGCCACCTCGGCGTACTGCCCGCGCGGCAGGACACGCACCATCTCCTGGGCCTCTGCCCGGCCGAGCTCGCCGTCCAGGCCACGGACGACCAGGGCGGGGCAGCGCACCTGCGCCAGCTCGTCCCAGTGGGCGTCGTACACCCAGGTCTCGCGGGACTTCAGCATCTGCTCGATGTCGAAGACGGGCCGCCAGCCGTCCGGCGACTCGTGCATCACCTCGGCGTAGAAGGTGCCACGGGCCGGATTCGGCCGCTCCACCCAGGGGTCGTCCTCGCCGAACCACTTGCGCACGTCCGCCAGGGTGGCGAAGGGGACGGGCCAGGACGCGAACCAGCCGGCCCACTCGCGCTGCGAGGCGGCGCCGAGGGCGGAGGCCCGCATGTCGCAGATGATCACGCCGCTGACCAGGTCGGGGCGTTTGGCGGCGAGCTGCCAGGCGGTGAGCGCGCCCATGGCGTGGCCGATCAGGACGGCGGGGGCGAGGCCGAGCTGTTCGAGGGCGGCCTCGGCGTCGTCGACGTACGCCTCACGGGTGTACGCGGCCTGTGGGGGCTTCTCGCTCTGGCCGTGGCCGCGCTGGTCCAGCGCTACGGCGCGGTGGCGTCCGGACAGCCAGCGGGCCGTGGAGGCCCAGTGCGAGGCGCGGCCCATCAGGCCGTGCAGTAACAGCACGCCGGGCGACGGGTCGGAACCGCCGGCCAGGATGCCAGGGCCGGGCGTCGCCGGGTCAGGGCCGGATTTGGGCGGGTCTCCGTACTCCCAGGCCGCGAGTCGTACGCCGCCCGCCCCCGTCACGTCGATGCGTCGCGCCATTGGTGCCGGCACCCCCCAAGCTCCGCTCGGACCCGCTCGTACCTGTGCTAGCCGTGCTGTTCGCCCTACGGCTCTACTACCCCTGCCGGCTCTACTGGCTCAACTTGTCCTACTGGTCGTACCGTGTGCCCCACGGGACCGGTTCTGCCCCTGCAGACTATCGAATGGGCATTCGAGAATGGGCTTTCTGCGGGCAACACCCCTCGTTTGAGTGACGCCACTCGAGGAATGATCCCGGCGCCCCAGGGGAGATCTTCAGCGGGAGGCGGACCGCTCGGGGAAAAACGGTCCGAGGGGGATGACCCTGGGAGCTCGGGGCTCCGGGTCAGAACAGGGGAGGACAGGCCCCGGCGCCACACGGCGCCGGGGCCCTCCACACGACTCCGCCACATCCCCACCCCGCCCCTCAGACCCTCCGCTCAGGCGACAGCCTGGCACGCCCGACGGCCCGGCGCTGCGATTCGGCACACCGAGTCCAGGATTCGACGAGATCGGCAAGACGCGGCTGCCCGTCCCCGCCGAGGCCGACGACGACGCGCAACTACCCGCCGCCGTCCAGGAGTTGAGAAATCGAGCAGTGCGACCCGGCGAGCGGAGAGCTCGGCGCGTCGCGCACCCCGCAGGCCGCCGGCTCAGCGCTTGGCCACGAAGACGTGGGAGGCCACGTCCGACTCCAGTTCGGCCGCCTCGCCGCCGCTGCCCACCAGGACACCGCCCGCCGACTCCGTCACGCTCACCACCGAACCGGGCTGCACACCCGCCCGGCGCAGCGTGTACATCAGCTGCGCGTCCGTCTGGATCGGCTCACCGATACGGCGTACGACGACGGTCTTGCCCTCCAGGCCCGGGTCGAGGTCGGCCAGCGAGACCATGCCCTCGTCCAGGAACGGATCGGCGCCGTCCTTCTCGCCCAGCTCCTCCAGGCCCGGGATCGGGTTGCCGTACGGCGACTCGGTGGGGTGGCGCAGCAGCTCCAGCACCCGGCGCTCCACCGCCTCACTCATCACGTGCTCCCAGCGGCAGGCCTCGGCGTGCACCTGCTCCCACTCCAGGCCGATCACGTCGACGAGCAGACACTCCGCGAGGCGGTGCTTGCGCATCACCCGCGTCGCCAGCCTGCGGCCCTCGTCCGTGAGCTCCAGGTGCCTGTCGCTGGCCACGGACACCAGACCGTCGCGCTCCATGCGCGCCACCGTCTGGCTCACCGTCGGCCCGCTCTGGTCCAGCCGCTCGGCGATGCGGGCACGCATGGGGACCACACCTTCCTCTTCCAGCTCGAGGATGGTGCGGAGATACATCTCCGTGGTGTCGATCAGTCCGGACATACGTGCCCCTTGATTAGCTCTGCCGGAGGCTCGACCGCTCTCCGGCGCGTGCGCTGGCCCTGGCCTCAATTCTGCCGGATACCACCGACAACCGTGCCGCGGCGGCGAAACCGGGGGTTACATGCTGATACGTGACCGTGGGGCGCGCGGCACGAACGCCGCCTCCACGCCCGTATTGACATCCCACTGGTCCAGACCGCACCGTGATCCGCGACACACTGCGAGAGCGTGACAGCGGAGCGAAGGAGCTCACATGGGCGACAGCACGCCGGCCGACCAGTACCTCGACGCCGCGATCGGTCTGCTGCAGCGTGTCCGCGCGGAGGAGGCCGAGGCCGTCGCCGCCGCCGGCACGCTCCTCGCCGACACCGTCGCCTCCGGGGGCCGACTCTTCGCCTTCGGCGCCGGGCACTCCTCGCTCGCCGCGCAGGACGTCGTCTACCGCGCGGGCGGGCTCGCGCTGATGAACCTGCTGGTCGTGCCGGGCGTCGTCGGCGTCGACGTCATGCCCGCCACGCTCGGCTCCGCCCTGGAGCGGGTCGACGGCCTCGCCACCGCCGTCCTGGACTGCTCACCGATGCGCGCGGGCGACGCCCTCGTGATCATCTCCCTGTCCGGCCGCAACGCCCTCCCCGTCGAGATGGCGCTCAAAGCCCGTGCCCTCGGCGTCCGGGTGATCGGCGTGACCTCCGTCGCGTACGCCACCGAGACGTCGTCACGGCACTCCTCCGGGACGTACCTCAAGGACCACTGCGACATCGTCCTCGACTCGAAGATCGCCGTCGGCGACGCGGAACTCACCCACGACGCCGTCCCCGCCCCCTTCGCCCCCGCCTCCACGGTGGTGACCGCGGCCCTCCTCCAGGCCGTCACGGCCACGGCAGCCGTGGACCTCGCCGAACGAGGCATCGAGCCCCCGCTGCTGCGCTCCGGCAACGTGGACGGCGGCCACGACTGGAACGGGCGGGTGCTGGAGGAGTACGGGGACCGCATCTTCTACCGACACTGAACCCGGGCCTGCTCGACCCGGGCCCCACTCAGTCGCGGCGCTCCCCCACAAGCCCCGCCAGGTCCAGCGCCGTCGCGATACGCACGGCCACGTCCTCGGCGTACACCGTGTCCGAGCGCTCGAAGGCGCTCCGCCCGCTCCCCCGCAGGAACGTCACGACACCCAGCGTCCGGCCCCGGCTGCGCAGCACCGCGCACAGCGCGTGCACCGAGTCCGCCGGCCACTGCCGGGACTTCGCCCACGCGCGCGCCTGCTCGGCCGACACACTGCCGACGCTGGCACGCACGGTGCCGATCCGCTCCACGCACTGCAACGCCGGATGCCCCTCGCCGTACCGCGTCGGCAGCCCCGAGTGCCCCGAGAGCAGGCTCGGCCCCGGCGCGCCCGAGGGCGTGCCCGCCACCCGTACCAGCCGGACCGGCCCCACCGACTCCCCGTCGGACAGCGCACCGCCCGCCACCCGGTCGATCAGCGCGTGGTCCGCGAAGCCGGCCAGGGCGAAGTCGAGATGGACCGTCGCCGCCTCCGCCGGATCCTCGCAGTCGGCGGCCGTACGGGCCGCACGGTGCAGCTGATTGCTGCGGAACCGCAGCAGCGCCGCCTCCTGCTCGCCCTGCTTGGCCTCCGTCACGTCCTGGAACAGCCAGCCCACGCCAAGCGGAACCGGCTCCTCCGCCAGCGGCGAGGCCAGCCGCAGAAAACCGCTGCGCCAGCAGCGCCGCTTCTCGCCCTCCGGCGTGCGCACACTCACCCAGATCTCGGCCGGAGCAGGTGGCGCACCCTCACCCAGCACATGCGTGAGCGCGCTCTCCAGCTCCTCCACACCCTGCGCCAGCAGCTCACCCAGCGGCCGCCCCAGCACGGCCGTACGCCCGATACCCAGCGCGCGGGCCGCGTGCGCGTTCACCACCGCGGGACGCAGATCCGCGTCGACCAGGACGACTCCCCAGCTCGCGTCCTCGAACAACGCCTCGCTCAGCGCGATGGACCGCTCGAGATCGATCTGCGCGTGCACCTCGCTGAACGCGCAGTACACGCCCGCGGGCTTGCCGTCCGGCCCCCGCACCGCCGCCGACTGCGTCCGCACGAGCACCCGCCCGCCGTCCTTCGTCAGCAACGCGAACTCGTGCACCTGGCGGCCCGGCGCGTTCATGACGGACAGCAGTCGCCCCTCGACCTCCTCGGCGTCGGCGCTGCGCACCGCCCACCCGGCGAAGCCGGGCCGGCCCACAGCCTCCTCCGCCGTCCAGCCGAGAATGCGCTCGGCCTCGCGGTTCCAGTGCGTCACGACGCCGTCGGCGTCGAAAGCGCACAGCGCCGCGTCCATGCCGTCCAGCAGGGCGGCAAGCAGATCCGAACCACCCGACCCCTCAGGTCCGTCCGGACCCTCGGGCCCCTCCGGGCCGTCGGGTCCCTCCGGACCGGGCTCGTCCGGTCCGAGTTCGTCCGTGGTCCCACTACGCCGGGAAGCACTCACCTGGACCCCCTGCAGGCTGCGTCAGCACGAGCGGCGCGTCGGTTCGTTCACTTGCCATCATTCAACTCGAACGTGACGCAGCCCACATATGGTTCCCGCAAGATTGCGGGAATCGTTGTGCGGCGGAAAACCGCACGACAACCGAGGGACAACCGCCCACTCACTCTCGATGACCGAAAGCCGCAGGTCAACCCACTCACCCCGGCCCCCGGGAGCACATACCGGTCAACCTCGGCGAACCCACGCGACTCGGCGGAGCGCAGACCGTCCGCGTGGGTCGCCAGAACACAGGTCTCCACCACCCCGGCACCAGCACGCGCCCGACCCCGCCCCCACTCCGGCAGCACCCGGGCGAGAGCACCTCACCGACGTGCGCGTTCTCCAGCTCCACAGGCACCGTAGGCGCGGGCAGGTGGGCGGTACCGGCGCGAATCGCTGGTGCCGAATTCCCGGAAAACCGGTTGATCGGTGGCCGAGCGGTTCTTAGGGTTGCAGGTACTTCAGAAGGGAGGTGGTTCGGCAGATGTACGCATACCGGACGGAAGAGGTGGCTGCGGGCTAGCGGCCCGTCACCACACGAAGTGCGGTGCCGGACCAGCGTGTGCGACATACACGCAGCCGGCCCAATCTCCAGCAGTCACCCGACCCGCGAGTCGCCGGTACGTCCGGCCGGCCCCTCCTTGGAGGAACCAGACTCGCGGGTCGTCTGCGTCAGGGGCCTTCGGGGGTCAGCGGGCGATGTCGTCGAAGCCCTCGATGGAGCGGGGGTCGCGGGGGCCGGGACCCATGTAGCGGGCGGAGGGGCGGACCAGACGGCCCGTGCGCTTCTGTTCGAGGATGTGGGCGGACCAGCCCGCCGTGCGGGCGCAGGTGAACATGGACGTGAACATGTGGGCGGGGACCTCGGCGAAGTCGAGCATGATGGCCGCCCAGAACTCGACGTTCGTGGCCAGGATCCGGTCCGGGCGGCGGTTGTGGAGTTCCTCCAGGGCCGCCTTCTCCAGGGCCTCGGCGATCTCGAAGCGGGGGGCGCCGAGTTCGCGGGCGGTGCGGCGCAGGACACGGGCGCGGGGATCCTCGGCGCGGTAGACGCGGTGGCCGAAGCCCATGAGGCGTTCGCCCTTGTCGAGGGCCTGCTTGACGTATGCCTCGGCGTCGCCGGTGCGTTCGATCTCCTCGATCATGCCGAGGACGCGGGAGGGGGCGCCGCCGTGGAGGGGGCCGCTCATGGCTCCCACGGCGCCGGAGAGGGCCGCCGCGACGTCGGCGCCGGTGGAGGCGATGACCCTGGCGGTGAAGGTGGAGGCGTTCATGCCGTGTTCGGCGGCGCTGGTCCAGTAGGCGTCGACGGCGGCGACGTGCTTGGGGTCGGGCTCGCCGCGCCAGCGGATCATAAAGCGTTCGACGACGGTTCCGGCCTTGTCGATCTCGCTCTGCGGGACCATGGGGCGGCCCTGGCCGCGGGCGGACTGGGCGACGTAGGAGAGGGCCATGACGGCGGCGCGGGCGAGGTCCTCGCGGGCCTGTTCGGCGTCGATGTCAAGGAGGGGTTTGAGGCCCCAGACGGGTGCGAGCATGGCGAGGGCGGACTGGACGTCGACGCGGATGTCGCCGGAGTGCACCGGGATGGGGAAGGGCTCGGCGGGCGGCAGGCCGGGGTTGAAGGCCCCGTCGACGAGCAGGCCCCAGACGTTGCCGAACGAGACCTGACCGACCAGGTCCTCGATGTCGACGCCCCGGTACCGGAGGGCGCCGCCCTCCTTGTCCGGTTCGGCGATCTCCGTCTCGAACGCGACGACTCCCTCGAGTCCGGGTACGAAGGACATCAGGCGGCTCCTCGGATGTGTACGACAGGCGGTTGTGGGCCACGGGAGTGGTGCGGCACCCCGTGTGTGTGCGGGTGTGGCCGGGCTGCCGGTGGTGCCGGTGGTGGCCGGCTTGCCGACTGTGATCGGGTGATCGGGTACGAGCGTGTAGCCAGTGGTGACGGGTGACCGATGGTGCGGGTTGTGGTGACCGTGTTTCAGGTGTGGAAACGAGTGATCGCCCGGAGGATCCACGGTCGGTCGCGGACTCGCGGTCCTGGGCGGTCATGGGGGTGATGCCCCGTGGGACGGGCGGTCACCCAACGGAACGGCATCTGCACGATATCCCCGGGTGCCACCCTTGGGGAGAGGTGACGGCACTCAGTGCCACTGCGTGACGAACGCCACCATACCGACGGCCCGGCGTGTATACGGCAAGATGACCGGGTGACCGACGAACACGCCGTCCCCGCTGCGCCCGATCCCGCCGCGATGCGCAAGCACTACCGGGCGGAGGGGTTGTCCGAGTCCGAGCTGGCCGCCACGCCGGTGGAGCAGTTCGCGCGGTGGTTCAAGCAGGCCGCGACGGAGGGCCGGCTGTTCGAGCCGAACGCGATGGTGGTCTCGACGGCGGACGCGGAGGGCCGGCCGAGTTCCCGGACGGTGCTGTTGAAGCATTTCGACGACGCGGGCTTCGTCTTCTACACGAACTACGACTCCCGCAAGGCGGGCGATCTCGCCGGGAACCCGCACGTCTCGCTGCTGTTCCCCTGGTACACGATGGCCCGCCAGGTGATCGTGACGGGCGTGGCGCGGCGCACCGGCCGGGACGAGACCGCCGCGTACTTCCGCACCCGTCCGCACGGTTCGCAGCTCGGTGCGTGGGCGAGCGCCCAGTCGTCGGTGATCGGCTCGCGGGCCGAGCTCGAGGCCTCGTACGCCGACCTCGCGGCCCGCTATCCGGAGGGTGAGCAGGTTCCGGTGCCGGTGCACTGGGGCGGCTTCCGGGTGGCGCCGCGGACGGTGGAGTTCTGGCAGGGCCGGGAGAACCGCCTGCACGACCGTCTCCGGTACACGTCGAGGCCGGACGGCGGCTGGCGGGTGGAGCGGCTCAGTCCGTGAGGTGGCCGGGGCCCGGGGGTGCGGCCTCCGGTTCAGCCGAGGGCCTCGTCCAGCAACGCGGCCCACTGTGCCACGATCCGTTCACGGCGCCCGGCGTCGTCGGTGAGGAGATTGGCGAGGCCGAGACCGCGGGCCATGTCGAGGAGTCCCTGGACGGTCTCGCGGACGCCGGGGCGGGTTTCGTCGGCGGCGAGGAGCTCGACGGCGATGCGGTGGGTCTCGCGGCCGACGCGGGCCTCCAGTTCGGTGACGCGGGGGCGGAGCTGGTCCTCGTCGGAGGCGGCGACCCAGAGGTGGAGGGCGGCGCGGAAGAGCGGGCCGGTGAAGAGGTCGACGAGGGCGCGGACCATCGCTTGGCGGTCGCCTGCCGCGCCCTGCGGGAAGAGAGCGCGCAGGGCGCCGGAGCGTTCCTCGGCGACGTACTCGACGGCGGCGGTGAAGAGGTCCTCGCGGGTGGGGAAGTGGTGCTGGGCGGCGCCGCGGGAGACGCCGGCGCGTTCGGCGACGACGGTGACGGTGGAGCCTGCCCAGCCGTGTTCGGCGAGGCAGGCCACGGCGGCTTCGAGGAGCCGTTGCCGGGTGGCGCGGCTGCGGTCCTGCTTGGGTACGCGGTCGGCGCGGTCCCCGGCGGTCACCGTCGTGACCGTGCCGGCCGCGCCGGCCGGGTTCACAGCACCCATGGGGGATCCCGTCGTTCGAGGAAGGCTGTCATGCCCTCGCGGGCGTCGGCGGAGGCGAACATCCGGGCCGAGAGGGCGGTCAGCGGGGCCGCGTCCCGGTCGAACGTCTGCAGCACCTTAGCCGTGAGCAGCCGTTTCGTCTCGGACAGGGCGTGCGGCGAGGAGCGCCGCAGGCCGTCGAGGATCGGTTCGAGTACGGCGTCGGCGTCGTCGCCGGTGGCGGTGAGCAGGCCGATGCGGGCCGCCTCGGCGGCGTCGAAGCGTTCGCCGGTGAGGTAGTAGCGGGCGAGGGCGCGCGGGTCGGTGCGGGGCAGCAGCGGCAGGGAGATGACGGCGGGCGCGACGCCGATGCGCACCTCGGTGAAGGCGAAGGTGGCGGTGGTTGAGGCGGCGGCGATGTCGCAGGCGCCGAGCAGGCCGAGGCCGCCGGCGCGCACGTGTCCGGTGACGCGGGCGACGACGGGGCGGGGCAGTTCGGTGATCTGCCGGAGCAGGTTCACGAGGGCGTCCGGGTCGGGTGGATCGCGCAGGTCGGCGCCGGCGCAGAAGGTGTTGCCGGTGTGGGTGAGGAGGACGGCGCGGACGTCGCCGTCCTTGCCGCAGTCGGTGAGCGCGTCGGCGAGTTCGCCGACGAGGGCGGCCGAGAGGGCGTTGCGGTCGGCCGGGGAGTCGAGGGTGAGGGTCTCGACTCCCCGGGCGCGGGTGCGGCCGATCAGGGTCACGCGTTCTCCCGGAGTTGGCGGCGCAGTATCTTGCCGGAGGCGGCGCGGGGGACGCCGGCGATGAAGGTGACCTGGCGGACGCGTTTGTAGGGGGCGACGCGTTCGGCGACGTGCATCATGACCTCGTTCTCGGTGAGGTCGGGCGCGGTGGGCTGGCGGACGACGTAGGCGCGCGGGATCTCGTTCCCGTCGTCGTCGTGGACGCCGATGACGGCGGCGTCGGCGATGCCCGGGTGGGTGAGGAGCAGGGCCTCCAGTTCGGCGGGGGCCACCTGGAAGCCCTTGTACTTGATCAGTTCCTTGACGCGGTCCACGACGAAGAGCCAGCCGTCGGCGTCGACGTGTCCGACGTCCCCGGTGTGCAGCCAGCCGTCGGCGTCGATCATCGCGGCGGTGTCGTCGGGGCGGCCGAGGTAGCCCTTCATGACCTGGGGGCCGCGGATGAGGATCTCGCCGGGTTCGCCGGTGCCGAGGTCCTTGCCGGGGTCGTCGAGGGAGACGATGCGCATCTCGGTGCCGGCGATGAGCTTGCCGACGGTGCCGGGCGGGGCGTCGGCCATGGCGTCCAGGGGGACGACGTGGGTGCCCGGGGAGAGTTCGGTCATGCCGTAGGCCTGGCCGACGGGCGGCAGGTCGAGCCGCTGGGAGCAGGCGGCGGCGAGGTTCGCGTCGAGGGGGGCGGCGGCGCTGATGACGTACTTCAGGGACGACAGGTCGTACTGCGCGACCGCGGGGTGTTTGGCGAGGGCGAGGACGATGGGTGGGGCGACGTAGAGGCCGGTGATGCGGTGGTTCTGGATGGCGGCGAGGAACTGCTCCAGGTCGAAGCGGGGCAGTACGACGACGGTGGCGCCGACTCTGAGGGGGGCGTTCATGAGGGCGGTGAGGCCGTATATGTGGAAGAAGGGCAGTACGGCGAGGATGCGGTCGCCGGGTCCCGCGGAGACCGCCGGGTGGAGTTGGGCGAGGTTGGTGGCGATCTGGCGGTGGGTGAGCATCACGCCTTTGGGGATGCCGGTGGTGCCGGAGGAGTAGGGGAGGGCGGCCACGTCCTCGGTGGGGTCGATGGCGATCCGCGGTTCGGGGGCCGTGGAGGCGAGCATGTCGATCAGTGAACGGTGGCCGGGCGCGCTGTCGCAGACGAAGATCTCGTGGACGCCGCCCGCGAGTTCGGCGGCTCTGCGGGCGGTCTCCAGCAGCGGCGAGACGGTGACGATCCAGCGGGCGGCCGAGTCGCGCAGCTGTTTGGCGAACTCGTCGGCGGTGGCGAGCGGGTGCACGGTGGTGACGGCGGCGCCCGCGCGCGTGGCGGCGTAGAACGCCGTGGGGAAGGCGATGGTGTTCGGGCTGTGCAGGGCGAGGACGTCGCCCTTGCGGACGCCGGCGTCGGCGAGCGCGGCGGCGATCCGCCGGTGGAACCGGTCCACCTGCTCGTACGAGAGGGTGGTGCCGTCGGTGCCGTCGACAAGGGCCGGCAGGTCGCCGAAGTCGGCGGCGTGGCCCAGGACGGCGTCGTGGATGGGAAGTTCTACGGGCGAAACGTCGGCGTACGCGCTGCGGAACACGGTTCCTCCAAGCGGTGCGGCTCAGTACGACTTGGGCAGGCCGAGGGTCTGGTGGGACACGTAGTTGAGAATCATCTCCCGGCTCACCGGTGCGATACGAGCCACGCGCGAGGCCGTTATCAGTGAGGCGAGGCCGAACTCGCGGGTGAGGCCGTTGCCGCCGAGGGTGTGCACGGCCTGGTCGACGGCTTTCACGCAGGCCTCACCCGCCGCGTACTTGGCCATGTTGGCGGCCTCGCCCGCGCCGATGTCGTCGCCCGCGTCGTAGAGGTGGGCCGCCTTCTGCATCATCAGGCGGGCGAGTTCGAGGTCGATGTGGGCCTGGGCGAGGGGGTGGGCGATGGCCTGGTGGGCGCCGATGGGCGACTTCCAGACAGTGCGTTCGCGTGCGTAGTCGATGGCCTTGGCGAGGGCGTGGCGGCCCATGCCGATCGCGAAGGCGGCGGTCATGATGCGTTCGGGGTTGAGGCCGGCGAAGAGTTGCAGCAGGCCGGCGTCCTCGTCGCCGACCAGTGCGTCGGCGGGCAGGCGTACGTCGTCCAGGGTGAGCTCGAACTGCTTCTCCGCGGCGTTGAGTTCCATGTCGATGGGCCGCTTCTGGAAGCCTTCGGCGTCGGTCGGGACGATGAACAGGCAGGGCTTCAGGTTGCCGGTGCGGGCGTCCTCGGTGCGGCCGACGATGAGGACGGCGTCGGCCATGTCGACGCCGGAGATGAAAACCTTCCGGCCGGTGAGGAGCCAGTCGGCGCCGTCCCGCCGGGCCGTGGTGGTGATGCGGTGGCTGTTGGAGCCGGCGTCGGGTTCGGTGATGCCGAAGGCCATGAGCCGGGTTCCGTCGGCGATTCCGGGCAGCCAGTGCCGTTTCTGGGCGTCGGTGCCGAAGCGGGCGATGACGGTGCCGCAGATGGCGGGTGAGACGACCAGCATGAGGAGGGGGGATCCGGCGGCGCCCAGCTCTTCGAGGACGATGGAGAGTTCGGCTATGCCGCCGCCTCCGCCGCCGTACTCCTCCGGGAGGCTGACGCCGAGGTAGCCGAGCTTCCCGGCGTCGGCCCAGAGTTCGGTGAGGGGCTTGCCTTCGGCGACGGTGCGGACGAGGTAGTCGCGGCCGTAGCGCTTGCCGAGGGCGGCCACGGCGGCGCGCAGTGCCTTGTGCTCCGCGGGTTCGATGAGGGTGGTCATGCGGACCTCCGTGTACGGGTCGAGTGTGGTTGATCGCGCTCACGCGGCGGAGCCGCATGTTCCCTACAGCCCCGCGCCCCTCACGTCGGCTGCACCACCGCCAGCAGCAGGCCCGGCTCCACCTGCTGTCCCGGCTTGGCGTGCAGAGCGGTGAGCGTGCCGGCGGCGGGTGCCGAGATCTGGTGCTGCATCTTCATCGCCTCCAGCCAGATCAGGGGCTGCCCGGCCGTCACGACGGCGCCCTCGGTGAGGCCCTCGGCGACACGTACGACCGTGCCCGGCATGGGGGCGAGGAGGGAGCCCGGGGCGTGCTGGGGGGTGGGGTCGGGGAAGCGGGGCAGGGCGGTGAGGCGGGTGGCGTTGACGTGTACCTGGTCGCCGTAGCGTGCGACCGCGAACCTCCGTCGCACTCCGTCCACTTCGAGTACGACTTCGTCGGCGCGGGCGTGGACGACGCGGACGCCTTCCGCCGTGAGGCCCTCGCGGGTGTGCCGGTAGTGGGCCTCGTGTTCCTCGCCGGCCATGGTGTAGCGCTTGGTCTGGGGCTGGGAGGGGACGTTGCGCCAAGCGCCGAAGCGGCTGCGGCCGGCGGCGTCGGCGAGGGCCGCGGCCAGGGGGGCGTGCGGGTCGGGGGCGGGTTCGGTGAGTTCCTGGAGGTGGCGGGTGTAGAAGCCCGTGTCCATGCGGGCCGTCGTGAACTCCTTGTGGCGCAGGGAGCGGATCAGGAGGTCGCGGTTGGTGGCCGGTCCGTGGATCGTGGTGCGTTCGAGGGCGCCGGCGAGTTTGCGGATGGCTTCCGCGCGCGTGGGGGCGTGGGCGACGGCCTTGGCGAGCATGGGGTCGTAGTGGACGCCGATCTCGTCGCCGCCGGTGTAGCCGGTGTCCAGGCGGATGCCGTCGGGGGCGTCGAGGCGGTGGAGGGTGCCGGTCTGCGGGGCCCAGTCCCGGGACGGGTCCTCGGCGTACAGGCGGGCCTCGACGGCGTGGCCGCGTGCCGGCGGGGGGTCGGTGTCCAGGGCGTGGCCCTCGGCGATCTGGAGCTGCAGGGCCACCAAATCGATGCCGAAGACGGCCTCCGTGACCGGGTGTTCCACCTGGAGGCGGGTGTTCATCTCCAGGAAGTGCGCCGTGTCGTCGGCGACCAGGAACTCGACCGTGCCGGCGCCGGCGTAGCCGACGGACCGCGCGGCGCGTACGGCCGTCTCGTGGAGGGACTCGGTCAGTTCGCGTGTCAGGCCGGGGGCCGGGGCCTCCTCGACGACCTTCTGGTGGCGGCGCTGGAGGGAGCAGTCGCGGGTGCCGAGGGCCCACACGGTGCCGTGGGTGTCGGCGAGGATCTGCACCTCGACGTGCCGCCCGTCCTCGACGTACGGCTCGACGAACACCTCGTCGTCGCCGAAGGCCGCGAGCGCCTCCGCGCGGGCGGCGGTGAGCTCCGCGTCCAGGTCCGCCAGGCGCCTGACGACGCGCATTCCGCGTCCGCCGCCGCCCGCGGCCGCCTTGACCAGGACGGGCAGGTCGGCCTCGGTGACTTCCCGCAGGGGCGCGATCCCCAGCAGTTCCTTGGCGCGGGTCTTGGACGCCATCGCCTCGATGGCTCCCGGGGGCGGGCCGATCCACAGGAGTCCCGCGTCGAGGACCGCGCGCGCGAAGTCGGCGTTCTCGGAGAGGAAGCCGTAGCCGGGGTGCACCGCGTCGGCGCCGGAGGCGAGCGCGGCCCTGACGATCAGGTCGGCGCGCAGATACGTCTCGGCGGGCGCCGCTCCGGGCAGCCGTACGGCGGCGTCGGCCACCCGTGGGTGCAGGGCGTTCGCGTCGGCGTCCGAGTGCACCGCGACGGTGCGGATGCCCAGCTCACGGCAGGTGCGGAAGATCCGGCAGGCGATCTCGCCCCGGTTGGCGACAAGAACGGTGGTGATCACAGGGCCTCACATCCGGAAGACGCCGAAGCCGCCGCGCACGCCCTCGTAGGGGGCGGTGTGGATCGCGGACAGGCACAGGCCGAGGACGGTTCGGGTGTCGCGCGGGTCGATGACGCCGTCGTCGTACAGGCGCCCGGACAGGAACTTCGGCAGGGACTCGGACTCGATCTGCTGCTCGACCATCGCGCGCAGGGCGGCGTCGGCCTCGTCGTCGTAGGGCTGCCCCTTCGCGGTGGCGGACTGGCGGGCGACGATGGACAGCACGCCCGCGAGCTGCTGCGGTCCCATGACGGCGGACTTGGCGCTGGGCCAGGCGAAGAGAAAGCGCGGGTCGTAGGCGCGGCCGCACATGCCGTAGTGCCCGGCGCCGTAGGAGGCGCCCATCAGTACGGACAGGTGGGGCACCTTGGAATTGCTGACCGCGTTGATCATCATGGCGCCGTGCTTGATGATGCCGCCCTGCTCGTACTCCTTGCCGACCATGTAGCCGGTGGTGTTGTGCAGGAAGAGCAGCGGGATGTCGCGCTGGTTGGCGAGCTGGATGAACTGGGCCGCCTTCTGCGACTCCTCGCTGAAGAGGACCCCTTGGGCGTTGGCGAGGATGCCGACGGGGTAACCGTGCAGGGTCGCCCAGCCGGTGGCCAGGCTGCTCCCGTACAGCGGCTTGAACTCGTCGAAGTCGGAGGCGTCGACGATCCGGGCGACGACCTCGCGCGGGTCGAAGGGGACCTTGAGATCGCCGGGGACGATGCCGAGCAGCTCGTCCGGGTCGTACTTGGGGGGCTCGGCGGGGCCGGGATCCTCGTACGCCTTGCGGTGGTTGAGGCGGGCGAGGACGCGCCGCGCCTGGCGGAGCGCGTCCGGTTCGTCCACGGCGAAGTAGTCCGCGAGCCCCGACACGCGCGCGTGCATGTCGGCGCCGCCCAGCGACTCGTCGTCGCTCTCCTCACCCGTGGCCATCTTCACCAGGGGCGGGCCGCCGAGGAACACCTTGGCGCGCTCCTTGACCATGATCACGTGGTCGGACATGCCGGGGATGTACGCGCCGCCGGCCGTCGAGTTGCCGAAGACGACGGCGACGGTCGGGATGCCGGCCGCCGACAGCCGCGTCAGGTCCCGGAAGATCGCGCCCCCGGGGATGAAGATCTCCTTCTGGGAGGGCAGGTCGGCGCCGCCCGACTCGACGAGGCTGACGCAGGGCAGGCGGTTGGCGAGGGCGATGTCGTTGGCGCGCAGGGCCTTCTTCAGGCTCCACGGGTTGCTCGCGCCGCCCCGCACGGTCGGGTCGTTGGCGGTGATCAGGCACTCGACGCCCTCGACGACGCCGATGCCGGTGACGAGGGAGGCCCCGACTGTGTGGTCGCTGCCCCAGGCGGCCAGGGGGGACAGCTCCAGGAAGGGCGTGTCCGGGTCGAGGAGCAGCTCGATGCGCTCGCGGGCGAGGAGCTTGCCGCGCTTTCGGTGCCGCGCCACGTACTTCTCGCCGCCGCCCGCGAGGGCCTTGGCGTGTTCGGCGTCCAGGTCGGCGAGCTTGGCGAGCATCGCGTCGCGGTGGGCCCGGTAGTCGGGGCCCGTGGTGTCCAGGGCGGAGGACAGGACGGTCACAGGAGGGCCTCCGGGATGTCCAGGTGGCGGGAGCGCAGCCATTCGCCGAGTGCCTTGGCCTGCGGGTCGAAGCGGGCCTGCGCGGCGACGCCCTCGCCGAGGATGTTCTCGACGACGAAGTTGAGGGCCCGCAGGTTCGGCAGGACGTGGCGGGTGACGGGCAGGGGGCGGCTCTCGGGGAGCAGTTCCTGGAAGCGCTCGGCGGTCAGCTCGTGCGCGAGCCACCGCCAGGCCTCGTCGGTACGGGCCCACACGCCGACGTTGGCGTGCCCGCCCTTGTCCCCGCTGCGGGCACCGGCGACGAGACCGAGGGGGGCGCGGCGGGTGGGGGTGGTGGCCGGCAGGGGTTGGGGAAGCGGTGGTTCCTCGACCGGTTCCGGTACGAGGGTGTCCTGCGGCGGGTCCACGGGAACACGGCGCCCGTCGTGCAGGACCGCCGTGTGCGGGACGTCGCCCTGGGAGACGTACACGTCCTCGAAGACCCCGTAGGGGGTGCCCTTTCCGGGGGGTGCGAGCACATGGAAGCCGGGGTAGCTGGCGAGGGCCAGTTCCACGGCGGCGGCGCCGAGGGCCCGGCCGACGGTCTCCTGGTCGTCGTCCCGCACGACGAGCCGGAGCAGGGCGCTGGCCGTCTCCTCGGTGTCGGCGTCGGGCCTGTCGGTGCGGACGAGGTCCCAACGGATCTTTTCGGGCGGTGACTTGGCGAGGGCGTCCGCCATCTGCCGTCGGACGAGGCCGGCCTTGGCCTCGATGTCGAGGCCGGTCAGGACGAAGGTGACCTCGTTGCGGAAGCCGCCGAGACGGTTGAGGCCGACCTTGAGCGTGGGCGGTGGGGCCTCGCCTCGGACGCCCTCGACACGGACGCGGTCCGGGGCCTCCTGGGTGAGGCGGACGGTGTCGAGGCGGGCGGTGACGTCGGGGCCGAGGTAGCGGGTGGCGCCGGTCTCGTAGAGGAGCTGGGCGGTGACCGTGCCGGCGTCGACGAAGCCGCCGGTGCCGGGGTGCTTGGTGATGACGGAGGTGCCGTCGGCGTGGATCTCGGCGAGCGGGAACCCGGGGCGGCGGAGACCGGCCTGCCGTTCGGGGAAGAAGGCGTAGTTGCCGCCGGTGGCCTGGGCGCCGCACTCCAGGACGTGACCGGCGACGACGGCGCCCGCGAGACGGTCGTGATCCCCCGGCCGCCAGCCGAAGTGCGCGGCGGCGGGCCCGGTGACGAGCGCCGCGTCGGTCACCCGGCCGGTGACCACGATGTCGGCGCCCTCCTTCAGGCAGGCGGCTATGCCGAAGCCGCCGAGGTAGGCGTGGGCGGCGAGGGTGCCGGGGTGAGCGGCCGTGAGGTCGTCGCCCTCGACGTGCGCGACCCGCACGGGGATGCCGAGGCGGTCGGCCAGTTGCCGTACGGCGTCGGCGAGACCGGCCGGGTTGAGGCCGCCGGCGTTGGTGACGACGCGGACGCCCCGGTCGTGGGCGAGGCCGAGGCACTCCTCCAGCTGGCGCAGGAAGGTGCGGGCGTACCCGGCGCCGGGGTCCTTCAGGCGGTCGCGGGCCAGGATGAGCATGGTCAGCTCGGCCAGGTAGTCGCCGGTGAGGACGTCGAGTTCGCCGCCGGTGAGCATCTCGCGCAGGGCGTCGAAGCGGTCTCCGTAGAAGCCGGAGGCGTTGCCGATGCGCAGCGTCACCGGGCGTCCTCCCTCGGCGGGCGGCCGTCGCCGGGCGGGCCCGCGAAGGCCTGGGCGATGCCGAGCCAGCGGTCGGCGTCGGAGCCTTCGGCGCGCACGTCCACGTCGTCGCGGTGGACGCGCTGGGTGACCAGGAGCGCGAAGTCGAGGGCGGGGCCGCTCACGCGCTGGGCGGCGCCCTCGGGGCCGTAGGTCAGCAGTTCGCCCGACGGGGCGGTCAGTTCGACGCGGAACTCCTCGCCGGGCGCGGGCAGGCCGTGCGCGGCGAAGGCGAAGTCGCGGGCGCGGACGCCGATACGGACGACGTGCCTGAGCCGGTCCGTGGGGGCGCGCACCACACCGAGGGCGTCGGCGATGTCCTGGCCGTGGGCCCAGGTCTCCATGATCCGTCCGGTGGCCATGGAGGCGGCGGACATGGGCGGGCCGTACCAGGGGAAACGCGCGCCGGGCGGGGCGGCGCGCAACGCGGCGTCCAGGGCGGCGCGTCCCTGCCGCCAGCTGGCGAGCAGCTCGGCGGGCGGGAGCTGCGCCCCCTCGTCGGCGCCGTCGTCGACGAACGAGTCCGGCGCGGTGAGGGCCTTCTCCACGAGCGTCCGGAACGCGTCCTCGTCGGTGACGGCGAGCAGGGCGGAGCGGTCGGTCCAGGCGAGGTGGGCGATCTGGTGGGCGATGCTCCAGCGGGGCGCGGGGGTCGGGAGCGTCCAGCGCTCCGCTTCCAAGTCGGCGACGACTGCGTCGAGTTCGTCGCTCTCCGCACGCAGGTCGTCGAAGACGGGCGTTGGGTCGGCCATGGGCAGGAGCGTGGCAGCGACCCGGAAACAAATCAAGCACGCTTGCATGATTTTGTTTCCCGTAACTGCAGCGCCCGTACGCGTCCGTGCGGCTACTCTCGGTCACGGGAGGTGGTTCGAGGTGCGGAGTCGTGAACTGGACCCGAGTGCGTCGCCGTTGGACTACTACGGCTACGAGCTGCGGCGCTGCCGGGAGGCGGCGGGACTGACGCTGGCGCAGCTCGGCTCGGTCGTCTTCTGCACGGGGTCACTGATCGGGCAGATCGAGACAGCGGCGAAGGTTCCCCAACGGGACTTCTCGGAACGGGTGGACGCGGCGCTGGGGACGGACGGGTTGTTCTCACGGCTCGTGGGGTTGGTGCTGCGGAGTCAGCTGCCGGGGTGGTTTCAGCCGTATGCGGAGATGGAAGGGAAGGCCGCGTACCTTTCCACGTTCCAGGCGCAGTTGGTCTATGGGCTCTTGCAGACGGAGGGGTACGCCCGCGCGGTCCTCGGAACTCGGGACGCCAGCGACCTTGACGGCAGGGTCGCCGCCCGGCTGGACCGCCAGCGCGTGCTTGAGCGGGAGCAGCCCCCCGTGACCTGGGTGGTGCTGAGCGAGGCGGTGCTGCATCAGCAGGTCGGCGGCCGGGAGGTCATGCGCGAGCAGTTGGGGCACCTGCTGTCCTTGCAGAGGCGCCAGTGGCTGGAGATCCAGGTGCTGCCTTTCGAAGCAGGGGCGCACGCCGGACTGATGGGCTCGTTCAACCTGCTGCGCTTCGAGAACGACCCGGACATCGTCTACACCGAGGACTTCGTCCAGGGCCACATGACGGCCAATCCAGGAGCAGTCAAGGAGGGTTCGGTCCGTTACGATCACCTGCAGGCCGCCGCTCTGTCCGTGGACGACTCGGCGGCTTTGATCGCCCGCGTGATGGAGGAACGGTATGGGGAGCAACCTGAACCTGACGGGCGCAATTTGGCGTAAGTCGACCTACAGCGGCGACACTGGGGGTGACTGCGTCGAAGTCGCCGACCTCGCCGCTCACATAGCGATCCGTGACTCCAAGAACCCGAGCCACGGCAGCCTCACCCTCACCGTGAACGCGTTCACCGCGTTCGTCGCTGCGGCGGCTCAGGGAGAGCTTGCGTCGCGTCCGGCGTGAGCCGTCGGCCGCGAATTCGCGCGCATGGCCCGCCCGGCGCGCAGTACGGTCCCCCGATGGTCGATGACGACGGTTACTTCGGGGAGCCCGTGGCGGCGAGCTACGACGACTCCTCGGTGGAGATGTTCGCGCCGGACGTGGTGGGGCCGGCCGTGGAGGTGCTGGCGGAGCTGGCCGGCGACGGGCGGGCGCTCGAACTGGGCGTCGGCACCGGACGGATCGCACTGCCGCTCTCGCAGCGGGGCGTCGAGGTGCACGGGATCGACATGTCCCGGGCGATGGTGGCGCGGCTGCGCGAGAAGCCCGGCGGCGCGGCGATGGGGCTGACCATCGGGGACTTCGCGACGACGAAGGTGGCCGGCACCTTCTCCGTGGCCTACCTCGTCTTCAACACGATCATGAACCTGACCTCGCAGGACGCCCAGGTGGACTGCTTCCGCAACGCCGCCGGGCACCTGGCCCCGGGCGGTTGCTTCGTCGTCGAGGTGATGGTGCCCGACCTCCGCCGGCTGCCGCCCGGGCAGAACACCGTGCCGTTCCACGTGGGCGACAACCGGGTGGGCTTCGACACCTACGACCTCGCCACCCAGGCGATGAGTTCGCACCACGTCAAGGTCGAGGGCGGACGGGGCTCGTTCCGCTCCATCCCGTTCCGGTACGTCTGGCCCTCCGAGCTGGACCTGATGGCCCGGCTGGCCGAAATGCGCCTGCGCGCCCGGTGGGAGGACTGGACGGGGACGCCGTTCTCGGGCGAGAGCCGAAGCCATGTCTCGGTGTGGGAGCGGACCGGGGCCTGACCCGCCGATCAGGCCTCCGGCGCGACCAGCTTGCGGCGCCCCACCTGCGTCCGCACCGCGCCCATGCTTGCCGCGATGACCAGGGCGATGGCCGCGGCCTCCATGGCGGTCAGGGACTGGTTCAGGACCAGGAAACCGGCCGTCGCGGCGATGGCGGGCTCCAGGCTCATGAGGATGGCGAACGTGGGGGCGGGCAGGCGGCGCAGGGCGAGGAGTTCGAGGGTGTAGGGCAGGACGGACGACATCACCGCGACGGCGGCGCCGAGGGCGAGGATCTCCGGGTCCAGCAGCTTCGTGCCCGACTCCGCGACGCCCAGCGGCAGGAACAGCACCGCCGCGACCACCATGGCCAGCGCCAGCCCGTCGGCCTGCGGGAAGCGGCGGCCCGTACGCGCGCTGAAGAGGATGTACGCCGCCCACATCGCGCCCGCCCCCAGCGCGAAGGCCGCGCCGACCGGGTCGAGGCTGTCGAAGTTCCCGCCGCCGAGCAGGAAGACACCGGCCAGGGCCAGGCCCGCCCAGACGAAGTTGATCGCGCGCCGGGAGGCGAGGACGGACAGGGCTAGCGGGCCGAGCACCTCCAGGGTGACCGCAGGACCGAGCGGAATCCGGTCCACGGCCTGGTAGAAGAGGCCGTTCATCGCGCCCATGGTGATGCCGAAGACGACGACCGTGCCCCAGTCGGTGCGCGAGTGCCCGCGCAGCCGGGGCCGGCACACCAGCATCAGCACGATCGCCGCCACCGCCAGCCGTAGCGTCACGATGCCGAGCGCGCCTGCCCGCGGCATCAGGCTGACCGCGAGGGCACCGCCGAACTGCACCGACAGCCCGCCCGCCAGCACCAGGCCGACCGGACCGAGGGAGCCCCCGAGGCGGCCGTCCTGCCGCCCCTGGACGGGCGAGGGCGCGCTCGCCGCGGTCGGCGTGGACGACGGCGACGCCGCCGGGGACGAGGGGGAGGCGCTGGGGGTGCTCACGGGGCCTTCCAAGGGACGGGGACGGATCCGGGGAACGTTCACCTTGCTGTACTTACCAGTCCAGGGTAATGGACTCGGTCAGGCGTGTGAACTCGTTTTGCCACTGACCACTGTGCCCTCCCCCACCGCCCGCGCGAAACGCCGTCTCATCCGACGGACGACGCTTCGACCAGGTTTCCCCCAGCGGCTAGTCTCCCCTCGTGGCTGAGATCCGGATTCCCTCTGACATCAAGCCCGCGGACGGTCGTTTCGGCGCGGGTCCCTCCAAGGTGCGGACGGAGGCGCTGGACGCCCTGGCCGCGACCGGCACGTCTCTCTTGGGCACCTCCCACCGGCAGGCACCGGTCAAGAACCTGGTCGGCGCGGTGCGCGAGGGCATCCGCGAGCTGTTCCAGCTCCCCGACGGCTACGAGGTGATCCTCGGCAACGGCGGCTCGACCGCGTTCTGGGACATCGCGACGCACGGCCTGATCGAGAACAGGTCGCAGCACCTGTCCTTCGGCGAGTTCAGCTCCAAGTTCGCCAAGGCGGCCAAGCTCGCCCCCTGGCTGGCCGAGCCCGACATCATCGCCTCCGACCCGGGCACGCACCCCGAGCCGCAGGCCACGGCAGGCGTGGACGTCTACGCGTTCACCCACAACGAGACCTCGACCGGCGTCGCCATGCCCATCAAGCGGGTGGCCGGCGCCGACGACGGCGCGCTGGTCCTCGTGGACGCGACGAGCGGCGCCGGCGGCCTGCCGGTCGACGTGTCCGAGACGGACGTCTACTACTTCGCCCCGCAGAAGTCCTTCGCCTCCGACGGCGGACTGTGGATCGGCGTCTTCTCCCCCGCCGCGATCGAGCGCGCCGAGCGCGTCCACGCGTCGGGGCGGCACGTGCCGGAGTTCTTCAGCCTGCCGACGGCGATCGACAACTCCCGTAAGAACCAGACGTACAACACCCCCGCGCTCGCCACCCTCTTCCTGCTGAAGGAGCAGTTGGACTGGCTGGGCGGCCAGGGCGGTCTGGACTGGGCGGTGCGGCGTACGGCGACCTCCGCGCGCACGCTGTACGGCTGGGCCGAGGACATCAAGTACGCCAACCCGTTCGTCGCCGACCCGGCCAAGCGCTCGCACGTCATCGGCACGATCGACTTCACCGACGAGGTGGACGCGGCGGCCGTCGCCAAGGTGCTGCGCGCCAACGGCATCGTCGACACCGAGCCCTACCGCAAGCTCGGCCGCAACCAGCTCCGGGTCGCGATGTTCCCGGCGATCGACCCGGCGGACGTCGAGGCGCTGACGAAGTGCGTCGACTATGTGATCGAGCAGCTGTAGCCGAACGCGGCACCAGGAAGGGCCCGGAGCGACGCTCCGGGCCCTTCGCCGCAGGCGGCCTACCGGCTCAGCTTCTGGAAGCGGCGTACCGCGATCGGCAGGAAGACCAGGGTCAGCACCATCGGCCACACCCCCGCCATCAGCAGCGCGTGCTGCTCGATCCAGGAGTCGCCCCCGCCGACCGGCGTCCCGAACAGCTCACGGGTCGCCGCGGCCGTCGAGGAGATGGGGTTCCACGCCGCCACCCAGCCCAGCCAGTCGGGCATCAGCTGCGGGGCGACGAAGATGCTGGAGATCATCGTCAGCGGGAAGGCCACCGCGAACAGCCCACCGGCCGCCTCGGGGTTGGGCACGAGCAGGCCGAGCCACACACCGATCCAGATCAGCGCGAACCTCAGCCACAGCAGCAGCCCGAACGCGGCGAGGAAGCCCAGGCCGCCGTCCGGCCGCCAGCCCATGGCGAACGCGGTCAGCATCATGATGGCCAACTCCGCGCAGGCCACGAGCAGATCGGTCACCCCGCGCCCGGCGACCACCGCCGAGGAGGCCATCGGCATCGAGCGGAACCGGTCGATGACGCCCTTGGTCGAGTCGTACACCACGACCGTGGCGGTGTTGATGAAGCCGAAGGCCATCGTCATCACGAACATGCCCGGCATCAGGAAGTCCTTGTAGTCCCCGCCGCCGGGCACCCTCATGGCGCTGCCGAAGACATAGCCGTACAGGAGGACGGAGAGAATGGGGAAGCCCAGCTGCCAGGCGATGTTGACGGGCTGGCGCCGGTAGTGGGTCAGGCCGCGGCGGACGATGTTCCAGCAGTCGGCGAGCAGCCAGTACGTCCGTCCGCGGGTGGCAGGGCCCGCCAGGTCGGCGGCGCTCATGCGGCGGGCTCCTTCGCTTCCGTGCGGTGTCCGGTCAGGCGCAGGAACACGTCGTCGAGGCTCGGCCTGCGCAGCCCGATGTCCTCGACGCGGACGCCCTCGTCCTGGAGGGTGCGGGCGACATCCGTCAGCGCGGTCACCCGGTCCGTGACGGCCGCGTGCACCCGCAACTCGCTCTCGTCCGTCTCCGGTTCGCCGTCGGAGACCCTGGCGACCACCTTCACCGCCCGCGCGATGTCCGACCGCTCGGCGACCACGACCTCGATCCGGTCGCCGCCGATCCGGTTCTTCAGTCCGTCCGGGGTGTCGTCGGCGATGGCACGCCCCTGGTCGATGACGGTGACGCGGGAGGCCAGCTTGTCGGCCTCCTCCAGATACTGGGTGGTCAGCAGCACCGTCGTGCCGCCCGCCACCAGCTCCCGCACCGAGTCCCAGACCTCGCCTCGGCTGCGCGGGTCCAGTCCCGTCGTCGGCTCGTCGAGGAAGAGGACCGCCGGGGCCAGGATCATCGACGCGGCGAGGTCGAGGCGGCGCCGCATGCCGCCGCTGTAGTCGCCGACGCCCTTGTCGGCGGCGGCGGTCAGGTCGAACTGCTCCAGCAGCTCGGCGGCGCGCAGCTTCGCCCGCTTCCCGCCCAGGTGGAACAGCCGGCCGAACATCTCCAGGTTCTGCCGGCCGGTGAGCACCTCGTCCACCGCCGCGTACTGCCCGGTGAGCCCGATCCGGGCCCGCACCTCGCGCGCCTGGCGCGCCACGTCCAGTCCGGCCACCGTGGCCCGTCCGCCGTCCAGCCGCAGCAGCGTGGAAAGGATGCGGACGGCGGTGGTCTTGCCCGCGCCGTTCGGGCCGAGCAGTCCGTGCACGGTGCCCTCACGCACCGTCAGGTCGAAGCCGTCCAAGGCGCGTTTCTCGCCGTAGCGCTTCTCCAGACCCTCGGCCCGCACGGCGTATCCCTCGCTCATGGGATCCCCCTTCTCCTCTTAACCGGGTACAGCGCACCCGATTGCGCGTACGGCGTACTCAGTTTTTCTCCGGGCACCTAGACTGAGCCGTATGACGAGCGGCAAGGGCGGCACCGAGACCAGCGGAAGCGGCGACATCCAGCGGACCCTGGAACTGCTGTGGGACACCGGCCGGCGGCCCAGTCGCGGACCCAAGCCGGGCCTGACGCTCGACCGGATCGTGGAAGCCGCGGTCCGGGTGGCGGACGCGGAGGGCCTGGACGCGGTGTCGATGCGGCGCGTCGCCGCCGAGCTCGGCACCGGCGCGATGTCGCTGTACCGCTACGTCCCCGGCAAGGCCGAGCTGCTCGATCTGATGCTGGACCGGGTGCAGCGCCCGTCGGACGACCCGGACGGCCTCGGCGACGGCGGCTGGCGCGGCGCCCTGGAGGCGCTGGGCCGCGCCACCCTCGAGCTCTACCGCCGCCACCCCTGGCTGCTGCACGTCAACCAGTCCCGCCCGATCCTCGGCCCCGCCGCCATCGACGGCATGGAGAAGGTCCTCACCCGCATCCGCCCGATGGGTCTGCCGGACCGCGAACTGGTCTCGGCGATCATCCTGGTCGACTCCTACGTGGTCGGCGCCGCCCGCACGCAGGTGCACCAGGAGGAGGCGGAGCACCGGACGGGCCTGACGGACACCGAGTTCTGGGAGGCGCAGGTGCCCGTGCTGGAGAAGGTCATGGCCAGCGGCCGCTACCCGGTGATGGCGTCCCTGGACGAGAACACCTGGGGCCCCGACTTCGACCACTTCGAGTTCGGGCTGCAGCGGATCCTGGACGGCCTGGAGGCGATCGTGGCCGAACGGCGGACGTCGGCCTAGCGGCTAACCCCGGCGCCGCAGCCGGCCCAGGCCGAGGATCAGGGCGCAGGCCACGACCACGGCGATGGCCCCGGTACCGACCGAGATGCCGCCGTCCTCGCTCTTCGCGGCGGCCGAACCGCCGTCCGCCGACGGCGACTTGCCGGACCCGTCGGCCGAGGCACCGGGGGCGTCCAGGGGCTCCACCGAGCTGTCGGCGCCCTCGTTGCCGAACATGACCTTCGTCCCGTCGGCGGTGTACGTCACCGACTCGCCCTGGCCCAGGGACGGCACGCCGAGCCGCCCGGTGCGCTTGATCCGGCCGTCGTTCCAGTCGTACGCGAGCGAGCCGAAGTAGCTGCGCACCACGAGTCGTTCGCCGTCCGGGGAGAATGCGGCGTCGGTGGCCTCCAGGTCGGGGACGGCGGCGATGGGCTCGAAGACGTTCGTGCCGGAGGACGACATCTCCGCCGGACCCTCGTAGAGGTGCCCGCCGGCCTCGTTCTTGTCGACGATGTAGACCCGCCCGGTCCTGGGGTGCACGACGAGCGACTCGGCGTCCCGCGGCCCGTCGGAGTACTTGACGACGTACTGGGTGGCCCGCAGGGTCTGGTCCTTCAGCTCCTTGGGCTCGGGGAGCCGGTAGATCCAGACGTGGTCCCAGGTGCCGCCGAGGTTGTCGCCGATGTCGCCCACGTAGATCTGTTCGCCGGGCCCGATGGAGACGGCCTCGACGTCGCGGGGGCGGCCGACGCCGGTGAGGGTGAGGGTGGCGACGGTCTCGCCGGTCGCGCTGTCCACGGCGTACAGGTAGGCGCCGTCGTCGCTGTCGTTGTGGGTCCAGTAGATGCCGGGGTGCCGGCGGGACGCGGCGAGGCCACTGGACTCGGTGATGCGCGGGTCCTTGATCGTGAACCCCTCGTCCCCGTCGGCTGCGGAGGCGGTCGGCACGGTGAACGCGCTCGCGAGGAGGACAGCGGCGAGGAGGGCGAGAGATCGGCGCATGTCCCCAAGACTGCCATCCCGCCAGGCTTTTCACCGGGGTGGTGGGCCTCACACCCCACCTTCGGCGCCGATCCTCCATCATGAGCGGATGCTCAGGTTCATGCCCGTAGGCGACTCCATGACCATCGGCAGCGCGGGCGAACACACATGGCGTTACCGGATGTGGCGGCACCTGTGCGAGACGTACGGCGGCCCGTTCGCGCTCGTCGGCCCGCGCGAGACGCTTTACGACAAGGCGGCCGAGGCGCCTGACTCGTACGCCTACGCGGAACCCGACTTCCCGCGCGCCCACCTGGCCGGCTGGGGCGAGGGCTGGCTGCACATGGCCCCGCTGATCGGCGAGGCGGTGCGCGAGTGCGGCGCGGACGTGCTGCTGGTCTCGCTGGGCCTGATCGACCTGGGCTTCTACACCAACGCCGAGCAGACGGCACAGAACGTCCGCGCCTTCGTCGCCGCCGCGCGCGAGGCCAACCCGGGGGTGCGCGTCGTCGTGCTCCCCGTGATCCCGAACGTGCGCTGCACGTCGGACGCCCCCTTCGCCGAGCAGGTGACCGCCTTCAACGAGCTCCTCGCGAAGGCGGTCGCCGACCTGGACGAGCCACGCTCGCCGCTGCTGCTGGCGACACCGCCGGTGTCGTACGACATCCACACGGACACCTACGACGGCACCCACCCGAACGAGAGCGGCGAGCACAAGATCGCCCAGGCGTTCGCCGAGACGATGTACCAGGGGTGGGGGCTGGGGGCCGACTACGAGGGCTGACCGGCGACGGCGCGCAAGCCGCGTACGAGTGCGTCGGCGCACGCTCGCGCGGCGGCCCCCGACGGGGCCGCCGTCTCCTGGCCCGGATACCCGGCCCGCGCCCGGACCAGGGCAGGGCCGAGGTCGGCCGGCAGCTCCGGGACGCCCTCGGTGATCGCCCGCCGCAGATCGGCGTGCGGGACGGGGGCCGGCAGGGCGGCAGGCGGGGGGCCGTGAAGGGACGTGGCGCCCCGCCGCACCATGGTGATCAGCGGCGCCAGGTCGGGCATCGGCCCCGGCTCGGGGACCAGGCCCCGCTCGTACTCGGTGCGCAGCCGTTCGTCGTACAGGAACTCGCAGTTCGGCGGGTACCGCCAGGGGCTGGCCTCGTCGTGGCGTACCACGACCAGCTCGACGGGCGGCCCGCCGGACCGCCGGAGACCCCGAGCAACTCCCGCACGAGCTCCGCACGTCGGGCATACGTCGTCGGCCGGCCCACGACGGCGAGAACATCGACGTCACTGCGCGGACGAAGGCCCGCGAGGACGGCCGAACCGTGCAGGTGGACGCCGAGGACGCTGTCGCCGAGCGTGCGGCGCAGAAGTCGTACCAGGGTGTCGGTCAGGGCGGCCGGCATGCGGAGTCCCTCCATTGTCCTGTCCCACGGGGATCCTCCCCCGGTACGCTTCCCTGCTCATGAGCGCGATACGACTGTGGAGAGGCGTCCGCCGGGCGGACGGGCCGCTCGCGGTCGCCGTCGGGGTGGTGAACCCGCTGCTCTGCTGCGGGCTCTTCCTGATGACGATCGGCGGCGTCCTGGGCGCCGAGGTCACCACCGGGGCGCAGGAGAGCGCGGCCGAGGGGCTCGCGATCCAGGCCTTCGGCTGCTGGCTGGCGGGCGGCCTGGTGCTGTTCTCCGTCCTCGCGCTCTGGCGCACCCTGCTCACCCATCTGGCCACGCTGGTGCTCACGCCGACCGTCGTCCTGGGGCTCGCGGTGCTCGTCTCGCGCTGAACGGGACTTGCCTGAAGCGCACTTCAAGTCGTTGGCTTGGACACCATGAAGTACACGCAGCTCGGACGCACCGGACTCAAGGTCAGCCGCCTCGTCCTCGGCACGATGAACTTCGGCCCGCAGACGGACGAGGCCGACAGCCACGCGATCATGGACGCGGCGCTGGACGCGGGCATCAACTTCTTCGACACGGCCAACGTCTATGGGTGGGGCGAGAACAAGGGCCGTACCGAACGCATCATCGGCAACTGGTTCGCCAAGGGGGGAGACCGGCGGGAGAAGGTCGTCCTCGCCACCAAGGTGTACGGCAACATGACGGGCGACGGCTCCCCCGCCTGGCCCAACCAGGACAAGCTCTCCGCGCTGAACATCCGCCGCGCGGTGGACGCCAGCCTCAAGCGGCTCCAGACCGACCACATCGACCTCTACCAGTTCCACCACATCGACCGGGACACCCCGTTCGACGAGATCTGGCAGGCGATCGACGTCCTGGTGCGGCAGGGCAAGATCCTGTACGTCGGGTCGAGCAACTTCCCCGGCTACAAGATCGCCCAGGCCAACGAGATCGCCGCCCGCCGGAACGGCACCATCGGGCTGGTCAGCGAGCAGTGCCTCTACAACCTCTTCGAGCGCCGCGCCGAGATGGAGGTCATCCCGGCCGCGCAGGACTACGGCCTCGGCGTCATCCCGTGGTCGCCGCTGCACGGCGGGCTGCTCGGCGGTGTGCTCAAGAAGGAGGTCGAGGGCCGCCGCCGCGCCACCGGGCGGGCCGCCGACACCCTCGCCGACCCGGCCGGACGCGCGCGTATCCAGGCGTACGAGGACCTGCTCGACAAGCACGGGCTGGAACCCGGCGAGGCCGCCCTGGCCTGGCTGCTCACCCGCCCCGGCGTGACCGGCCCGATCGTCGGCCCCCGCACCGCCGCCCAGCTCGACTCCGCGCTGCGGGCCGTCGACCTGGACCTCCCTGAGGACCTGCTGACCGACCTGGACGACATCTTCCCGGGCCCGGGCCCGTCACCGGAGGCCTTCGCCTGGTGACCAGAACGCCCTGAAGGGGCGCGGGGAAGCTCCACCCCCGCCCCCTGGGCACCTCCCGCCGACGGCCGCCCCAAGCCCGACGGCCGGCCAACGCCCATAAGGGGGCGCGGGGAACTGCGCGACCAGCCACGGAGGGCCCCCAGCCGCCACCCGACCCGCAGCCCCCGCCCCCTGGGCACCTCCCGCCGGCGGCTACCTGACGGCCGAGGCCAAGGCAACCACCACGAACATGAGTACAAGCGCACCGGCCATGATCCGGTTCCGGGTTTTCGGGTCCACGTACCGAGACTAACCGGCCCCGCCGAGCGGCCGGCGGGCGACCGTCTCGTAGCGCGGCTGCTCACCCCGCACCCCGGACCGCGGCAGGTGGCTGCGCACCAACGCCAGCTCGTCCACCGTCCAGGTACGGCTCGTGAACCCGGCCAGCGCCTCCAGACACGCCCGCACGTCCGTGGCCTCCCGGCTGCGCGCCAGCGTGAGATGGGCCTTGTACCGCCGGTGCTCCCCCATCGCCACCCCCGCCTTGCGCGCCGCCGCCTCCGCCCGCTCGGCCAGCAGCCTCAGCGTCGCGAGGTCCCCCTCCGCGCCGGCCCACAGCGCCCGCCCCTGCCCGAACTGCCCCCCGCCCCGTACGGCCAGCGGAAACGCCGCCGTGCGCTGCGCGGCCCGCCCGAGCCGCGCCGTCAGCTCCGGTACGAGGTCCTCGTGGACCTCCCCGTAGAAGGCGAGCGTGAAGTGCCACCCGGGCGGCCCGGTCCAGCGCAGTCCGTCGGCACCGGGCAACCCCTTCAGGCCGGTCACTTCGCGGGCCAGTTCCCGGGCGACGTCCTCGGGCGGCAGCAGGGCGGCGAAGAGTCTCATGGGCCCAGTCTGCCCAGGCGCGGCCCTCCGCCCCCGGGTCACGCCGCCGCAGCCAGTTCCTCCTGCCGTTCCCTGGGGACGAAACGGATCCTCGGATGTCCCTGGTGCCAGCCCACCGACAGCCGCAGGCCGCCGACACGGGCCAGGATCAGGCCGATGGTCGTGGCGGCCAGGGCCGCGATCGCGCCGCCGGTCGCGAGGCCGACGCGGGCGCCGTAGGTGTCCGTGATCCAGCCGACGATCGGTGCGCCGACCGGGGAGCCGCCCAGGAAGACCATCATGTAGAGGGCCATGACACGGCCCCGCATCGCCGGGTCGGTGGCCATCTGGATGCCGGTGTTGGCGGTGACGTTGACCGTCATGCCGCAGACGCCGAGCGGGATCATCAGCAGCGCGAAGAGCCACAGCGACGGCGTCGCCGCCGCCACGATCTCCACCGTGCCGAAGACCAGCGCCGCCACCGCCAGCAGCCGCATCCGGGCCGTGCCCCGGCGCGCGGCGAGCAGCGCTCCGGTCACCGAACCGACCGCCATCAGTGTGTTGAACAGGCTGTACGTGCCCGCGCCCGCGTGGAAGACGTCGTCCGCGAAGGCCGAGAGATAGACCGGGAAGTTGAACGCGAACGTCCCGATGAAGCCGACGAGCACGATCGGCCAGATCAGCTCCGGGCGCCCCGCGACGTACCTCAGGCCCTCCCGCAGCTGCCCCTTGCCGCGCGGGGCCCGCTGGACGGTGTGCAGTTCGCGCCCGCGCATCAGCAGCAGGCCGACGAGCGGGGCGACGTAGGACAGACCGTTGAAGAGGAACGCCCAGCCCGTGCCCACGCCGGTGATCAGCACGCCGGCGACGGCGGGGCCGATCATGCGGGCGGACTGGAAGTTCGCGGAGTTCAGGCTGACGGCGTTCTGGAGCTGGTCGGGACCGACCATCTCGCTCACGAAGGACTGGCGGGCCGGGTTGTCGACGACCGTGGCGAGGCCGACCGCGAAGGCGGCGACGTACACGTGCCAGACCTCGACGTGGCCGGTCAGCGTCAGGGCGGCGAGAGCCAGGCCCGTGAACGCCATCGCCGTCTGGGTGACCATCAGCGTGGGGCGCTTGGGGAGGCGGTCGACGAGGACGCCGCCGTAGAGACCGAAGAACAGCATCGGCAGGAACTGGAGGGCCGTCGTGAAGCCGACGGCCGTCGCGGAACCGGTGAGGCTGAGGACCAGCCAGTCCTGCGCGATGCGCTGCATCCACGTGCCGGTGTTCGAGACGACCTGGCCGAGGAAGAAGAGACGGTAGTTCCGGACCTTCAGCGAACTGAACATGGAGGACTTACGGGTGTCCTCGGCCGTGAGGTCCGGTGGATCGGGGACGGGCTGGGTGTCGTGGGTGGTCGGTGCGGGGGCGGAATCTGCTCCGGATCCCGTACTCAAAAGGGTTCGCCTCCTCCGGCGGTGCGGTCACAGATGCGCGAGCTTCTCCAGCACGGGGGCGGCGGCGCGCAGTTTCGCCCACTCGTCCTCGTCGAGGCCCTCGACCAGCGAGGCCAGGAACGCGTTCCGCTTGCGGCGGCTCTCCTCGAGCATCGCCTCGGCGCGCTCCGTCTGCGTGACGACCTTCTGGCGCCGGTCCTCGGGGTGCGGCTCCAGCCGGACCAGCCCTTTGGCCTCCAGCAACGCCACGATGCGGGTCATCGACGGCGGCTGCACGTGCTCTTTCCGGGCGAGCTCGCCCGGGGTGGCGGTGCCGCAGCGCGCGAGGGTGCCCAGGACCGACATCTCGGTCGGGCTCAGTGACTCGTCGACCCGCTGATGCTTGAGCCGACGGGACAGCCGCATCACGGCGGATCGCAGGGAGTTCACGGCGGCAGCGTCGTCGCCATGCGTAAGGTCCGGCATGTTCCTTAGCCTAACTCATTACCCTCCCTAAAGAACACTCGGGACACGCTTGGGTGCCCGTGAGACGCGCCACGCACCCCAGCTTCACCCATACGAGTGATCCCGCCGCGGAACGTGACACGCCGGCCGGCGGCGCCCCCGACCCTCATGCACATGGGGACCAGTGTGCTCAGCCTGCGAATAGACGGTGACCTGCTCGAACGCCTGCGGCACCGGGCGGCGAAACGCGGAATGAGCGTCCAGGACTATGTCGTCCGGACGCTCATGCGCGATGACTTCGACGAGCGGTTCGAGGCCGCCGTCGAGGAGACGGAGCGGTTCTACGGGGTCACGTGAGGCCCAGCGCCGGCATCAGGTAGTAGAAGGCGAAGACCGCCGACACGGCGTACATCGCCGCCGGGACCTCCCGGCCCCGGCCCGCCGCCAG
This sequence comes from Streptomyces sp. NPDC059861, assembly GCF_042731435.1. Taxonomy (NCBI): domain Bacteria; kingdom Bacillati; phylum Actinomycetota; class Actinomycetes; order Kitasatosporales; family Streptomycetaceae; genus Streptomyces; species Streptomyces sp. NPDC059861. The sequence goes on from NZ_JBHWJQ010000007.1 coordinate 83,563, forward strand.
GCGTAGCACCACGAAGGTGATGAAGCCCATCCCGATGCCATTGGTGATCGAGTAGGTGAACGGCATCATCAGCATCGTCACGAAGGCCGGGATGGCGATCGTGTAGTCCGCCCAGTCGATCTCCCGGATGGAGCCGGCCAGGATCAGGAAGCCGACCGCGAGCAGCGCGGGCGTGGCCGCCTGTGACGGGACCATGGTGGCGACCGGCGTCAGGAAGAGCGCCACGGCGAACAGCGCACCCGTGACGACGTTCGCGAAACCGGTACGGGCACCCTCGCCGACGCCCGCCGTGGACTCCACGAAGCAGGTGGTCGCCGAGGAGGAGCTGGCACCGCCCGCGGCGACGGCGATGCCGTCGACGAACAGGACCTTGTTGATGCCCGGCATCTGCCCCTGGGCGTCGGTCAGCTTGGCCTCGTCGCTGACGCCCATGATCGTGCCCATCGCGTCGAAGAAGCACGACAGCAGGACCGTGAAGACGAACAGGATGCCGGTCAGCACCCCGACCTTGGCGAAGCCGCCGAACAGGCTCACCTGGCCGAGCAGGCCGAAGTCGGGGGTGGCAAGGGGGTTGCCGGGCCACGTGGGCGTGGTCAGGCCCCAGGAGGGGACATCGGCGAGCGCGTTGATGATCACGGCGAGCACGGTCATCGCCACGATCGAGATCAGGATCGCGCCGGACACCTTCCGCACGATCAGCGCCAGCGTGAGCAGCACGCCGAGCACGAAGACCAGCACCGGCCAGCCGTTGAGGTGACCGGTGGCACCGAGCTGGAGCGGAACGGTGGTCTGGGCGGCGTCCGGGATACGGGCGACGAAACCGGCGTCCACGAGACCGATCAGCATGATGAACAGGCCGATACCGATCGCGATGGCCTTGCGCAGGCCGTAGGGCACCGCGTTCATCACGCGCTCGCGCAGACCGGTGGCGACCAGCAGCATCACCACGAAACCGGCCAGCACGACCATGCCCATGGCGTCCGGCCAGGACATCCGCGGGGCGAGCTGGAGGGCGACGACCGAGTTCACTCCGAGGCCGGCGGCCAGCGCGATCGGCACGTTGCCGACGACGCCCATCAGCAGGGTGGTGAACGCCGCGGTGAGCGCCGTGGCGGTGACCAGCTGACCGTTGTCGAGCTGGTTGCCGTACATGTCCTTTGCGCTGCCGAGGATGATCGGGTTCAGCACGATGATGTAGGCCATCGCGAAGAAGGTCGCGAAACCGCCACGGACCTCACGGGAGAGCGTGCTGCCGCGTTCCGAGATCTTGAAGTAGCGGTCGAGGGCGCCGTACGCGGGCGCGCCGCCCGGCTGCTCGGGCGCGGGAGCCTTGGGGGAGGCCGAGGTGGGCATCTGTACTTTCCTACGAGCAGAACCGGTCAAAGGTAAACGGTTTCAGTATGAACATATGAGGGTCGAAGTGCCATCTCCGCGCGTAGACCCGTGCGTCGCTCGCCCGCCTCGGCGATCTTCTTCAGAACCGCCATTCCGGACTCGGAGACGGTACCGAACGGTGTGTAGCTGGGTGGCAGCTGACTGTCCTGGTAGACCAGGAAGAACTGGCTGCCGTTGGTGTGGGGACCGGAGTTGGCCATCGCGACCGTGCCCGCCGGATAGACGTTGCCCTTCAGGCTCTCCGCCGGCCGGCTCCTCCGCCCCCGCGCCGCCCGGCCCCGCGCGAGGGCCTCGTAAGCTGTCCCCATGGCGAAGTGGACCCCCAAGCACGAGGCGCCGGAGCCCCTGGAGGGCCCCGTGGTCGGCACCATCATCGGCGGCACGATCGTCTGGTTCGCCCTCTTCCTCGTCCAGCTGCCCTTCTACGGCTGGTTCGACGAGCACGGCCACACCTGGTGGCTGTGGACCTGCCTGGCCGGCGGCGGTCTGGGCTTCATCGGCATCTGGTACGTGCGCCGGCGCGACGCGGCCATCAAGCGGGCGACGGCCCCCGAGGCGGCAGAGGCCGATCGCTCCCCGGCGGACTGAGGCCCCGGCGCCAGCGGTCGTCGCGGCGGCCACCTCGTGCCAGGCTGAAGTGGCATGGCCGAACGTCGCGGTGACGCGCACCGCCGTGGCCGAAACCGGTGAGGAGCACAGCCATGGCGCAGCAGAGCGACACCGCCGAGGCCGACCGGGCTCTGAAGGCCAAGCACCGGGCGATCTGGGCCTCGGGCGACTACCCCTCCGTCGCCGCCGAGCTCATTCCGGAGCTGGGAGCGCTGCTCGTCGAGGCGTGCGGGGTGGGGCCCGGGGACCGGGTGCTGGACGTGGGCGCCGGCACCGGCAACGCCGCGATCCCGGCGGCCCTGGCCGGTGCGGACGTGGTGGCCGGCGATCTGACACCCGAACTGCTGGAGACCGGACGCCGGACGGCCGCCGAAAGCGGCGTCGACCTGAGGTGGCGGGAGGCCGACGCCGAGGCCCTGCCGTTCGCGGACGCCGACTTCGACACCGTGCTGTCCTGCGTCGGCGTCATGTTCGCCCCGCACCACCAGGCCGCCGCCGACGAACTGGTCCGGGTCTGCCGGCCGGGCGGCACCATCGGCCTGCTGAGCTGGACACCCGAGGGCTTCCTGGGACGGATGCTGACCACGCTGAAGCCGTACGCCCCGCCGCCTCCGCCCGGCGCGCAGCCGGCCCCGCTGTGGGGAGACCCGGATCATGTGCGGGCCCTTCTCGGGGACCGGGTGACGGACGTGACCGCCGAGCGCCGGACGGTCGTGGTCGACCGCTTCCGGACGCCCGAGGACTTCCGGGACTACTTCAAGGAGCGCTACGGCCCCGTGATCGCCGTCTACCGCGCCAACGCCGACGACCCGGAACGCGTCGCCTCCCTCGACCGCGACCTGGTGGAGCTCGCCCGGCGGCACGACCGGGCGGCGGGCAGCGGACCCACCGTCATGGAGTGGGAGTACCTGCTGTTCACCGCGCGCCGGGCGGACCCGGCCCCCTGAAGCACCGCCCACGGACCGGCCGCCGCGCCGTACAACCGCCGTACGACCACGGCATCATCACGGTCCTCCCCAGGTCGGATCTTCCGCGCACTCGGCAGGTGAAGCCGTAGTTCCGCACGTACCGTCGAATGCATGACGCACATCGACGCGGGCGCCGGTCTCGACCCCGTGCACCCCTTGCGCGTGCCCTCCTGCACGACCGGGCTGACCGCCGCCGAGGTCGCCGAGCGGGTCGCGCGGGGACAGGTCAACGACGTGCCGGTGCGCAGCAGCCGTTCGATGGCCGACATCGTCCGCGCCAACGTCTTCACCCGGTTCAACGCCATCATCGGCGTGCTCTGGGCGATCATGCTGGTCGTCGCGCCGATCCAGGACAGCCTGTTCGGCTTCGTCATCCTCGCCAACACCGGCATCGGCATCCTCCAGGAGTGGCGCGCGAAGAAGACCCTGGACTCCCTGGCCCTGATCGGCGAGGTGCGGCCGACCGTACGGCGGGACGGGGTGGCCGCCGAGCTCGGCACGGCGGAGATCGTGCTGGACGACCTGATCGAGATCGGGCCGGGCGACAAGGTCGTGGTCGACGGGGCGTGCGTCGAGGCCGACGGGCTGGAGATCGACGAGTCGCTGCTCACCGGCGAGGCCGACCCCGTCGTCAAGCAGCCGGGGGACGAGGTCATGTCCGGCAGCTTCGTGGTCGCCGGGGTCGGGGCGTTCCAGGCGACCAAGGTGGGGCGCGAGGCGTACGCCGCCCAGCTCGCCGAGGAGGCGTCCCGGTTCACCCTCGTCCGGTCCGAGCTGCGCTCGGGCATCTCCACGATCCTCAAGTACGTGACATGGATGATGGTGCCGACCGCCATCGGCCTGATCATCAGCCAGCTGGTGGTGAAGGAGACCGACTTCAAGGACTCCGTCGCCCGCACCGTCGGCGGCATCGTCCCCATGGTCCCCGAGGGCCTGGTGCTGCTCACCTCCGTCGCCTTCGCGATCGGCGTGATCCGGCTCGGCCGCAAGCAGTGCCTGGTCCAGGAGCTGCCCGCGATCGAGGGTCTCGCCCGCGTCGACACCGTGTGCCTCGACAAGACCGGCACCCTCACCGAGGGCGGCATGGACGTCACCGAACTGCGCACCCTGGACGGCAACGACGAGGCGTACGTACGGCAGGTGCTCGGCGCCCTCGGCGAGTCCGACCCGCGCCCCAACTCCTCCCTCCAGGCGATCATCGACGCCTACCCCGACAGCGTGGACTGGCGCTGCGTCGAGGCGCTGCCCTTCTCCTCCGCCCGCAAGTACAGCGGTGCCGCCTTCAGCGAGGGCAACGGCGAGTCCAGTACGTGGCTCCTCGGCGCCCCCGACGTCCTGCTCGGCGAGGACGACGCCGTCCTCGCCGAGACCGACCGGCTGAACGAGCAGGGCCTGCGGGTGCTGCTGCTGGCCCGCGTCTCGGGCGAGCTGGACTCCCCCGAGATCACCCGGGCCACGAAGCCCGCCGCCCTCGTCGTCCTCGAACAGCGGCTGCGCCCCGACGCCGCCGACACCCTGCGGTACTTCGCCGACCAGGACGTCGCCGCCAAGGTCATCTCCGGCGACAACGCGGTGTCGGTCGGGGCGGTCGCCGGCAAGCTGGGGCTGACCGGTGCGACGGTGGACGCGCGCCGGCTGCCCGCCGACCGGGACGAAATGGGCCGGACCCTGGACGAGGGCACGGTGTTCGGGCGGGTCACCCCGCAGCAGAAGCGGGACATGGTCGGGGCGCTCCAGTCCCGCGGGCACACGGTCGCGATGACCGGCGACGGCGTGAACGACGTGCTCGCCCTGAAGGACGCCGACATCGGGGTCGCGATGGGCTCGGGCTCGGAGGCGACGCGAGCGGTGGCGCAGATCGTGCTGCTGAACAACAGCTTCGCCACGTTGCCGTCGGTGGTGGCGGAGGGCCGCCGCGTCATCGGCAACATCACGCGCGTGGCGACCCTGTTCCTGGTCAAGACGGTGTACTCGGTGCTGCTGGCGATCCTGGTGGTGTGCTGGCAGGTCGAGTACCCGTTCCTGCCGCGCCATCTGACGCTGCTCTCCACGCTGACGATCGGCGTCCCGGCCTTCTTCCTCGCCCTGGCACCCAACAAGGAACGGGCGAAGCCGGACTTCGTGCGGCGGGTGATGCGTTACGCGATCCCGGGCGGGGTGCTGGCCGCGGTGGCGACGTTCGCGACGTATCTGATCGCCCAGCGGTACTACACCGGGCCGGGGGCGCTGGCCGCGGAGACGAGCGCGGCGACGCTGACGCTGTTCCTGATCGCGATGTGGGTCCTCGCGATCATCGCCCGGCCGTACACGTGGTGGCGGGTCGCGTTGGTGGCGACGATGGGCGCGCTGTTCGTCGTGGTGCTCGTGGTGCCCTGGTTGCAGGACTTCTTCGCGCTGAAGCTGGTGGGGATGACCGTGCCGTGGATCGCGGTGGGGATGGCCGCGGGTGCGGCGGTCGCCCTGGAGGTTCTCTGGAGGTGGGTCGACCGCCGCTTCCCCGCTCAGCGCTACTGGACGTCGACGTAGTCGCCGGTCGCGTTGACCGCCGGGACCGTCGTCTTGCCCTTGAACGTGAAGCGGTAGTAGCCGTCCGCCGACGCCGTGACCGTCGTCCTCAGCTCACCCTTGCTGTTGGTCTTGACGCCCTTGACGTTGGAGTACGTCGTGACCGCCTTCTTGCGGTACTGCAGGGCCACCGACTGGTTCACGTAGCCGACGTACTTGCCGGTCTCCCAGTTGGCGATGCTGAGCTTGCCCGTGATGGTGAGGGTCTTGCCCTTCTTCACCGGCTCGGGGGTGGCGTTGACCGTGAGGGTGGAGGCACGCTGCACGAGCGTGGTCCCGAGGTCCTCCTGGTCGGCGTAGCCGACCTTGGTGATGTCGAACTCCTCGCCCTCCGGGTCCTGGCCGTTGTACGCGATCGCGGCGGCCGCGCCCTTCCAGGTGCCCGCGTCCGAGTTGAGCAGGTCCTCGCGCGGGTAGAAGTCGATCTTGCCGGTGCACGTGGCGGTCGTCGCGGTGTCGACCGCGCAGGTGGCGGGCTTGACGCCGGCGAGGACGGCGCTGCTCGGGGCGGTCAGCGAGCCGCGGTGGAGGAGCGGGCCGGTGACGAAGTCGGCGGCCTTGACGTTGATGCCCGCCGCGTGGGTCAGCTTGTAGGTGACCGTGGTGGAGTAGTGCGTCCCCGAGCCCAGCTTGACCGCCTTGGCGATCTTGAAGTCCGAGAAGGTGACGTCCATGTCGTACGGCTGACCGGGTGCCCGGTCGCCCTTGTGCGCGGCCTGGCTGATCTTCGCGAACGCCTCGCGGTGGTCGGAGCCGTCGCTCCCGGCGGCGTGCACGGCCGGTACGGCGAGGGCGGAGAGGGCCAGGGCGCCGGTGACGGTGGCGACAGTGGCACGTATGCGCATGCGTTCCCCAGATGGTCGCGAGTGATCTCGGAGCCTGTTGGCTCTATTGATCAGATAGGCGAGACGGAGGAAGGGTTGCCCCCGTGGGGGAAGTTGGGAGATTCCGTGGACCACCGGTGCACACGAACGAGAGCCCGGCCCCGGATGGCTTCCGGGGGCCGGGCCTGGAACGTCGGCTACTTCACGTCGACGTAGTCACCCGCGACGCTGGCCGCCGAGGTGCTCGCGATGCCCGAGTAGTTGAAGCGCCAGTAGCCGTCGTAGGACGCCTTGTAGGTGGTCTTCAGCGCGCCGCCGGTGGCGGACGTGATGCCCTTCACGTTCGCGTACGACGTGGGGCCGGACTTGCGGAACTGGAGCGCCACCTTCTGGCCGCTGAGGCCGACGTACTTACGGGTCGCCCAGTCGGCACGGGTCAGCTTGCCGGTGACGGTGAGGGTGGCGCCCTTCTTCACGGGCTCCGGCCCGGCGTTGACCGTGAGCACGGAGGCGCGCTGGACCTTGTGGGTCCTGTAGAAGTCGGTGTAGAAAACCTCATCGTCGTTGGCGAGGACACCGACGGCGACGTTCCAGGTGCCGGCGAGGATGTTGGCGTACAGGTCCCCGACGCCGTCGCCGCTCGCGCCGGGCGTGGCGGTGATGGTGAGCATGCAGGTCGACGTCGTGGCACTGCTGGCCGTGCAGGAGGCGGCAGTCTCGTTCGGCGGGAGCCAGCCGTCGATGTCGTACTCGGGGTCGGAGCCGTGCCACAGGTCCAGGTAGGCGTCCGCGATGCCGCTCGGGTGGCTGGCCTTCACGTACACCTTGATCGTCTTGGCGCCGGTGCCGACGACCACGTTGGTCGCGGAGTTCACCGTCACCGCGGTGACGGTCGGCACCGCCTGCACGCCGGTGCGGGAGGTCGACTTGGCGGAGGGCGCGCCGAAGCGCTCGGCGACGCTCGGCCGGTCCAGCTCGGCGCGCTGCGAATCGGCCTGCGCGAGCGGCGCGGCCAGGGCGGACAGGGCCAGGGCGCCGGTGACGGCGGCCACAGTGGCTCGTATGCGCATGTGTTCCCCATGGAGGAGAGGGGCCTCGCTGCCCTTCGTTCCAGGCGGCTCGTGAGCGCGGCGAGGCCCAAGTGATGGTGGAGTCAGTTGACTCACGCGATCAGACCCGCCATGGGGGCGAATGGTTGTACGACCGGTGAGGGAAATACGCGTCGATCTTCACAGTCGGCGTCCCTCAGTCGAACCAGCGGTCCCGTGCCAGTTCCTCCGTGCGGGACGGGTCCTCCAGGAGGGCCGCCACCTCGAAGCGGCGGGGCCACTGGCCCGCCGCCCAGGCGAGGCCCGCCGCGACGCCCTCCAGGGTCGCCGCGTGCAGGACGCCGTCGGTGGTGACGCGCCAGTCGATCTCCACGCCGTCGACGACGAGTTCCTCGTGCTCGACGTAGGAGGACGGGGTCCGCGGGCCCAGAAGGACTCGCACCGGATCGGGCACCTCGTGCTCCGTGCCCTGCGAGCCGACCTCGCCGGTGACGGACTCGCTCAGCCGCCGTACCTGGAACAGCTCCGCCAGCTCGGCCGCCCGCGCCGGCGGTACCGGCAGCAGGGGCACGCCCTCGGTGAAGGGCAGCAGGTCGGGCGAGTCGACGACGACCGCGCCGGTCGCGTCCACGACCTCGACCCGCCCGTCGACGACGGCGCGCAGGTCGTCGGGCAGGGTCACCTGCTCGGGGTCCAGCTCGGCCAGCGCCCCGTAGAGGGCGTGCAGTTGGGCCCCGGTGACCGGACGCTCGGGGTCGGCGAGCCGGTCCAGCAGCTCGGCGCCGCCGCCCGGTTCGTCCAGGAGCGCCGCCACCGAGGTGCGCACACCCAGTGCCCGGAGCACCTGCTCGTCGTCGAAGCCGGTCGCGTCGGCCTCGTCGTACAGACCCCGCAGCAGCGGGTCGCCGCCGGAGGCGAGGAGACCCGCCGGACGGCGCCCGTCGAGCACCGGGTGCCCCCGCAGCCACCAGGCCGTGTACGGCCGTACGACCTCATGGGTGCCGTCGGGCAGCAGGATCCGCACCGGCTGGGTCAGCGCGTCCCGCAGCGGCGGCTGCGCGAGCAGCGCCAGGGCCTGCGGCCACTTGTCGTCGTCCACGAGGTCCAGGTCCCGCACCGCGACCAGCTCGGTGGCGACCGGCGGCACCGGGGAGTCGGGGAAGCGGTCGAGGATGTCCTCGCACCAGACGTCCACCGCGTCCAGCAGCCCGGGGTCGTCCGGCTCGGCGTACTCCCCCTCGCGCGGCTCCAGTTCGTCCGGGTCGAGGACGACGTCCGTGCTCCGTACCAGGGTGAAGTTGACCAGCACCCCGCACGCGGCCAGCGGCTGCTCACCGAAGCGCTCGGCGAACTCCGTCTCCACGAAAGCGAGTTCACCCTCGCGCATGACCTGTGCGAAGGGGCTGCCGGGGAAGACCAGCTCACCGGCCGGCGCCGGCTCCCCCTCCTCGTCGGGGAGGGCGAGGGCGCCGAGCCACGGCTCGTCCCCCGGTTCCAGACCGGCGTCGCGGACCAGCGAGAGGACGGTCTCCGCCAGTTCCTCGGCGTCCGGCGCGTCCTCCTCCCAGGAGAGCGCGCCCTCGTCGTCCAGGGAGGCCGCGACGGCGGCGCGCACCTGCGGGGTGGTGAGGACCGCGCGGGGCGTCGCGGGCAGCGCGCCGAGCTTCTCCAGGAGCGGGTGCGCGGCGTCCGGGTGGGCGACCTTGAGTCCGAGCCGGGTGAGGGTCTCGGGTTCGACGCTCACGGCGTCGGGGGAGGGCAGCAGCACCTGCCGGGGCCCGATGGTGGTCCGGCCGTCGGCGAGCGGCACGGGCAGGCCGGTGAGCCGGTCGGGGTCGACACCCGCGAGGCTGTCGTACAGCCGCCGCCACCAGCCGGGCTCCTTCTCCAGCCCGGCCAGCCGGTCGACGGCGTCGGTCAGCCGGACCCGGGCAACGCCCAGCGTCCGCAGCTCCACCCGGCGTTCCAGACCGGCGGGCAGCAGGGTGGGCAGCACCTCGGCGAGCACGCGCACGGTGTCGGCGCCGGCGCCCTCGAGGACCTCGGCGTCGCGCGGCCGGAGCGACTCGGGCAGGTCCTCGTCGGGCTCCTCAGGGGCCGGGGACAGCGCCGGGGGCAGGAATGACGTGCGCGGCAGCCGCTTGAGGATGGCCTGCCGCAGCGCCCCGTCCAGCTCGCCCTTGCCCAGCGGTCCGGGCACGAGGTCGATGATCCCCTCGGTCACCGGCCGCCAGTCGGCGAGCAGTTCGGCGTACACGTCGGCGGACTTCTCGACCAGGAAGGCGGTCAGCGGCCCGGGGGCGGCGTGCCGGCGGGTGGTGTCCAGGGGGAACGACGCGATGAGCAGCGCCGGCACGCCGAGGGGCTCGTCGCTGGGGGTGGGGGCGTGCACGACGGGGCTGGTGCGCGGGCGTGCGGGGGTGCCGTCGTCGTCCACGGGCACGGCCCAGGTGACCGACCAGTGCGGGCGCAGCCGCTCCTCGACCGGCCGGTCGGCGAGCAGTTCGGGCGTGAGCGGGCCGTGTGCGGCGGCCGTACGCCACCGGCGGGCGCCGTCCCGCGAGTCCTCCACGACGGTCAGGGCACCCTCGGACCGGCGGCACAGGGTGCGGGACGCGTCGGCGCCGATCTCGACGACGACCTCCTCGAGCCCCGGCAGGGAGAGCAGCAGGGAATCGTCGACGGCGTGCAGGAGGCGCTCGGCGAGACCGGCGGCCGCCGTGTCGCGCAGGGGGAGGATGACGACCGTGTCGTAGGGGTCGGGGGCGGTGCCCTCGGCGGCGAACGGCAGCCGCAGCAGGGGTACGTGACCGTCCCGGCGGCGGATCTCGTCGCCCAGGCCGGGGCTGTGCCGGGCCGTCTCGGCGGCGAGGTCGCGGGCCTCGGCGAGGGACCAGCGGACACCGCCGTGCCGGCCGACGACGGCGGGCTCGTCGGTGACGGCGAGGACGGCCGCGAAGCCGACGCCGAACCGGCCGATCGAGGGGGTGTCCCGCTTGGCGGACGCCCGCAGCGTGGCCAGCGACTCGACGCCCGCCGCGTCCAGCGGGGCACCGGTGTTGGCGGCGACGAGGACGCCGTCGCGCAGCGTGAGACGCAGCCGGCCCGGCACTCCGGCGCGGGCGGCCGCGTCGGCGGCGTTCTGCGCCAGCTCCACGACGAGCCGGTCCCGGTAGCCGCCGAGGACGAGGTCCTCCTCGGCGTTGGCGTCCTCCCGGAAACGGGCCGGGCTGGTGGCCCACGCGTCCAGCACCCCGCGCCGCAGCCGGGCGGTCCCGAACGGATCGGCACCCTCGGCCGCCGGCCGCACGAACTTGCTCACGTTGACTCTCCTCATCGCCGTGAGGAGAAGGTATCGCGCCCGACGGACACCGAGGACTTCACCGCCTCGGCGGCACGGACCAGCCCTTACGAATGCCCGAACTCGGCCGCCACCTCGTCGGAGGCATCCGGCACGGACCCGGAATCCCGCGCCGGCCGCAACGGGAACGGATCCACCCGCGTCTCGTCGATCACCGGCGCGGCCGGCTGCGGCGGCTTCGGCATCACCGCGGCCTCGGAGTGCCCACCGCACCCGTACGCCAGCGACACCACCCGGCCGTCGGCCGGTGAGAACTCGTTCGCGCAGACCCCGAAGGCCTGCCCCAGCGATCCCCCGATCGGCGCGAGGAAGCCACATGTCACGCACGCCGCGGGAGCCGCCTGCGCCATCGGGGTCTTCGGCCCGAACGACTCCTCCCAGCGATCGGCCGCCACATGCAGGCCGTACCGCGACAGCACCCGGGCGCGCCGCATGCCCAGTTCCTCCGCGACCGCCGCGATGGAGCCCCGGGTCGGCACGGCCGGCAGGGTGGCCGGCGGCCCGGCGGTGACCTCCGCGTCCTCGGCCTCGACCAGCTCGGCCATGTCCTCGGAGACCGCGGAACTCGGCAGCGGCACCTCCTCGCCGGTCCAGCCCGGCTCCAGCCGCAGGTCCTCGGCGTCCGTGGGCAGCAGATCGCCCGGCCCCATGTCACCGGGCCGCAGCCGCTCGCTCCACGGCACCCACTCGGGTGCCAGCAGCGCGTCCGGGCCGGGCAGCAGCACGACCTCGTCCAGCGTCACGACCTTCGCGCGCGACGCCCGCGCCACGGTCACGGCCCAGCGCCAGCCGCGGTACCCGAATTCCTTGCACTCGAAGAAGTGCGTGACAACGCGGTCGCCCTCGGAGGCCAGACCCGAGTGCTCCCCGACCACCCCGGGCGCGGCGGCCTCCTCGGCCGCGGCGCGGGCTAGGTCCACGGCCTCGGCGCACAGGCGGTCGGGGGTGCGGCTTCGCGTTGTCGCTGCGCTCACAGGTATCGCTTCTCTCCTACGCCGTCGCTCGGTGCGCCTGCCTGAAGGCGACGGGCCGGACGGAGCGGACCTGGGGACCGCGTCGACGTCCGCGCCCTGTCGCGCTCGGGCGCACCTGTGTCATCCATTCTGCGGGATGGCCGAGAGGCGCGCGGCCGAGAACGTTCGCCACGGCGCGCTACGCACGCTACCCCTTCACCGCCGCTGGGCCTACACCGACGGGACATGATCGCCACTAAGTGCGCGTCCATACGCGCCGGAACCGCACTACTGACCCCCATCTCAGGGCACTATGAACGTCGTGGCAACCGCAAGGTCGCCCCAAGGCACCTCCGGGACCGGCGGAGTCGAGGGGCACAACCGAAGCGGCGGAGCGGGCCGTAGGGGCGGCCGGCTCCGCTCGTTCACCCGTGCTCTGCACTTCCCGGTGACCGGCACCGCCCGCGGTATCCGCAAGGCCACGCACGCGCACGGCGCCGGCGAGTCCGGCCTCGGCAAGCTGATCGAGCTGCACGCCGTGAACGGCGCGGGCGACGTCATGATCACCATCGCCCTCGCCTCCACCGTCTTCTTCTCGGTCCCGACCGACGAGGCGCGCGGCCGGGTCGCGCTCTATCTCGCGATCACGATGGCGCCGTTCGCCCTCCTCGCCCCCGTGATCGGCCCCCTGCTCGACCGCGTCCCGCACGGTCGGCGCGCGGCGATGGCGGGCGCGATGCTGGCGCGGGCGCTGCTCGCGCTGGTGCTGTCCGGCGCGGTGATCACCGGCGGCATCGAGCTGTACCCGGCGGCGCTCGGCGTGCTGGTCGCGTCGAAGGCCTACGGCGTGGTCAGAAGCGCGGTCGTGCCCCGGCTCCTGCCGCCCCGGTTCTCCCTGGTGAAAGCCAACTCCCGGGTCACGCTCGGCGGCCTGCTCGCCACCGGTGTGGCCGCGCCGATCGGGGCGGGGCTCCAGGCGCTCGGCCCGCGCTGGCCGCTCTACGGCGCCTTCGTCATCTTCGTTGCCGGAACGGTTCTCTCCTTCACCCTTCCGCACACCGTCGACTCGGCGAAGGGCGAGGACACGGCGCTGCTCGCGGCGGACGAGGCCCATCTGCACGGCCCGCACCGCAAGCCGGTCAAGCGACCGGGTCTGCGCACGGTCGGCATCGCGGTCACGCACGCCCTGGGCGTCAACGCGGCGATCCGCTGCCTGGCCGGGTTCCTGATCTTCTTCCTGGCGTTCCTGCTCCGTGAGCATCCGCTGGCCGGGCAGAGCGCGGCGGTGTCGCTGGGCATGGTGGCGGTCGCCGCCGGGGTGGGCAACGCGCTGGGCACGGCGGTCGGGGCGTGGCTGAAGGCGCGGGCACCGGAGCTGATCATCGTGACCGTCGTCGCGGTCGAGCTGGCGGTCGCGGTCACGGCGGCGCTGTTCTTCAGCGCGTTCCTGGTGGCGTGCCTGGCGGCGGTGGCCGGGTTCGCGCAGGCGCTGGCCAAGCTGTCGCTGGACGCGCTGATCCAGCGGGACGTACCGGAACTGGTGCGCACCTCGGCGTTCGCCCGCTCGGAGACGCTGCTCCAGATGTCCTGGGTGCTGGGCGGCGCGATCGGCATCGCCCTGCCGCTGAACGGCACCCTGGGCATGTCGGTGGCCGCCGTCGTGCTGGCCGCCGGCTGGCTGACCACCGTCCGCGGCCTGCTCAGCTCCGCGCGCCACGGCGGACGTGGCCGCCCGCGAGTGGCCTAACCCACGGCACGCCCCGTACCCCGCATGGGGAGGCGGCCGGGCGTGCCCGATAGCCTTCGCCCATGACCATGCAATCCGCTGTGCGACGCCGCCGCGCCGTCGCCGCCGCCGGCGCCGTTTCCGCCGGACTGCTCGTCCTGTCGGCATGCGACAAGCCGTCGCCCATGTCGACGATCACCGTCGGTTCCAGCTCGGTCAGCTCCGAGGCGACCTGCTACGACGACGGTGCCGCCCTGAAGACCACGGAGCTGGCGGGGTGCCTGAAGGACACCGGCATCAAGACCATCTCGGTCGACCCCGACGAAACCGTCCGCTTCGGTGTGGACCCCAAGATCGCGGACCAGGGCTGGACGATCCTGATGAACGGCCAACCGCTCACCGACGCCAGCACCAAGACCTACCGGACCATCCCGGGCAGCGTGTTCTTCAACGCGCAGTACGGCGCCCAGGGCAACTCCACTCTGGTCTCCATCAAGGAGGGCGAGCAGGACGTCACCGGCCTGTGGTCCTTCAAGCTGAAGAAGGACGCCTGACCACGTCCGCCGTCCGGATCCTCGTGGCCACCGCGGTCCCCGCCGAGCGGGACGCGGTGGCACGGGCGTTCCCCGGCTCCGCCGCCGAGGTACCGCTGCCCGGCGCCGGAGTCACCCCGGCCGGCCTGCGCCGCCTCCCGGCCGGCCCCGACCTGCTCACCGCCGGTGTGGGCCCCGCCCTGGCCGCCGCCCGCACGGCGACCGCCCTCACCACCGCCGCCCTGCGCGGCAGCCCCTACGCCCTGGTCGTCTCGGCCGGCATCGCGGGCGGCTTCGTCCCGCGGGCACCCGTCGGCTCGCTGGTCGTCGCCGACGAGATCACCGCCGCCGACCTGGGGGCCGAGACCGCGGAGGGCTTCCTCCCCGTCACCGATCTGGGCTTCGGCACCGTCACCCACCGTCCGCCACAAGCACTCGTACGGGACACGGCGACCGCCACCGGAGCCCGCCCCGGCACGATCCTCACCGTCTCCACGGTGACCGGCACCGCCGCCCGCGCCACCGCCCTGGGCGAGCTTCACCCCCGTGCCCTGGCCGAGGCCATGGAGGGCTTCGGGGTCGCCGAGGCCGCCGCCGCGCACGGCACGCCCGTCCTGGAGCTGCGGGCGATCTCCAACCCCGTCGGGCCGCGCGACCGCGCCGCCTGGCAGATCGGCGAGGCGCTCACCGCACTCACGGACGGCTTCGGGAAGCTCGCCCCCGTACTGGAGAGTTGGAAACCGGCATGAGCCGACTGCACATCGCGTACTCGCCCTGCCCCAACGACACCTTCGTCTTCGACGCCCTCGCCCACGGGCGGGTCCCCGGCGCGCCCGGGCTCGACGTGACCTTCGCGGACATCGACATCACCAACGGCATGGCCGAGCGCGGCGAGTCGGACGTGCTCAAGGTGTCGTACGCCGTGCTGCCGTACGTCCTCGGCACCTACACCCTGCTGCCGTGCGGCGGCGCGCTGGGCCGGGGCTGCGGCCCGCTGGTGCTGACCCGGGAGCCCGGCACCGACCTGACCGGCCGCACGGTCGCGGTGCCGAGCGAGAAGTCGACGGCGTATCTGCTGTTCCGGCTGTGGGCCGCCGACACGCTGCCCGGAGGGGTCGGCGAGATCGTGGTCATGCCGTTCCGCGAGATCATGCCGGCGGTGCGGGACGGGAAGGTCGACGCGGGCCTGGTCATCCACGAGGCGCGCTTCACCTACCAGAACTACGGCCTGCACAAGCTCGCCGACATGGGTGAGCACTGGGAGGACACCACCGGGCTGCCGATCCCGCTGGGCGCGATCATCGCCAGGCGGTCGCTGGGGGCGGAGAAGCTGACGCGGCTCGCCGACGCCGTCCGCACGTCCGTGCAGCTGGCCTGGGAGAACCCCGAGGTGTCCCGCCCGTACGTCATGGCGCACGCCCAGGAGATGGACCCGGTCGTCGCCGACCAGCACATCGGGCTCTACGTCAACGAATTCACCGCGGGTCTCGGTGAGGACGGCTATGCGGCCGTACGCGGTCTGCTCACACGTGCGGCGGCCGAGGGACTGGTTCCGCCCCTCGGCCCGGATGCGCTGGATTTCCCGTAGAAGGGGTTTATACGTCGAGCTGGTCGGCGACCGCGCGGAGGAGACCGGCGATCTGCTTGCCGGAGGTTTTGTCGGGGTAACGGCCCTTTTCGAGCATCGGCGTGATGTTCTCCAGGAGCGTGGTCAGATCCTGGACGATGGAGGCGAGTTCGTCGGGCTTCTTGCGCTGGGCGGCCGCGACAGACGGGGTGGGGTCCAGGATGGTGACCGACAGGGCCTGGTCGCCGCGCTGCCCGGCGACGACCCCGAACTCCACGCGCTGACCCGGCTTGAGCGTCTCGACTCCGGCGGGGAGAACCGAGGAATGGACGAAGACGTCACCGCCGTCGTCACGGGAGAGAAAGCCGAAGCCCTTCTCGCTGTTGAACCACTTGACCTTGCCGGTAGGCACGTCTGTCCTCGTCCTCGTACTCGTCGGAAAACTGCTTCTGAAACGGCTCTTGATAGCACTTGGGCGGGTCGTCCGTGACCCGCCGGTACCAAGGCTAATGGTCTTCAGGCCGGTGACAAGACGTCGCCCGGTTGTTCCTTCGCGCTGGGAACTACCCTGGTCCGGTGCGTGACAAAACCCAACCGAATTCCGCCGGGCCCGGTGACCGACTGATCCGTGCCGGTGCCGTCGTCTTCATCGTCGGAGCCGTGGCCACTCTGGTCACAGTGGCTCCGCTGTTCCTCGGTACGACGCCTTTTCCCACCTACATGTTCGGATTGAGCATGCTCATGGGCGCCGGCTTCCTCATCGCCGGAGCGGGGATGCTCCGGGCGATCGCGGCGGGGCGGCGTCAGGCGCGCGGCGCGTCGAGATAGGCCGAAAGCCATTCCGGGAACTCGCCGAGGCCGGTGAGTACGGCGTCGGCGCCCGCCAGCCGCAGTTCCTCGGCGTCGCACGGGCCGGTCGCCACCGTCACCGACAGCGCGCCGGCGGCGCGGGCGCCGCGGACGTCGCCGGTGTGGTCGCCGACGTACACACCCGCGCCGTGCTCGCGCAGCGCCGCCGCCTTCGCCTCCGCCCACAGGTCGCCGACCACCGCGTCGGGCTCGATGCCGAGGTGGGCGAGGTGCAGCTTGGCGTTGGGCTCGTACTTGGCGGTGACCACGACCGTGCGCCCACCGGCCGCCCGTACCGCCGCCATCGCCTCGTGCGCGCCGGGCATGGCGGGGGTCGCGGCGATGGCGATGTCCGGGTACATCGCCCGGTAGACGTCGGCGATCGCGGCGACCTCGTCCGCCGGGAACCAATGCCGCAGCTCCTGCTCCAGCGGCGGCCCCAGCCGGGTGATCGCGAGATCGGCGTCGATGTACGTCCCCGTCCGCTCGGCCAGCGCCGTGTAGCAGGCGTGGATGCCGGGGCGGGAGTCGATGAGCGTCATGTCGAGGTCGAAGCCGACGGTGAGCGGGCGCGAGGTCATGCCGGCCATTGTGCCCAGTCACCACACGGGCAGGTGAACGGGGTAGGAGGGAGCGCCCCCAAGAGGGGCTCGGGGAACTGCGTGACCGGCCACGACGGCGCCGCACCGAACCGACGACCGCCCCCGGTTCAGCCCTTGCGCTGCGACCGCCACACCAGGAACAGCGCCGACGCCACGGCCGCGCCCCGCAGCACCCAGGGCCAGGTCTCGGAGAGGGCCTCGTTCATGTGGCCGTCGGCGACGGGGGCGCCCCAACGGCCGTCGAGCCTGCCCCACAGCCAGCCGAATCCGGCGACGACCGCGGCGCCGGGCAGGACCATCACCGCCCACTTCATCTCCCACCTGGTCAGCCGGCGGGAGGCGTACGCGATGAGCCAGCCGAGGGCGAGCGGGAGCAGGTTGCCGAGCACGGCACCGGCGACCAGGAGAGCGGCGGCGAGCAGCAGGAGGGGGTTGTTCCACTTCCCGGGCGACGGCAGGAGCCGGCGCCGCGCGGCGGCCCGGCCGGTGTCCGGCTCCACCTCGGCCTCCGGGGCCTTGTCGACCACCGGCTCCGGCTCGGAGTCCTTCTCCTCCGGCGGCCTGAGCAGTTCCGGGATCTCCACGCCCCCGACGAACCCTGGCACGCTGTCGCCGACGCCGAAGGGGCTGCTGTCCACCCGCCACCAGTCGGGCTGGGTGGCGCTGTCCCCGAGTTCGTCCTCGCCCGCGCGGTGCGGTGGGGCGGGGGCGCCGGCGGGCGGGGGCGGGGCCTCCCGTTCGGCGGGCCGGGGCCGCGGCACGACCCTGCGCAGCCCCCTGACCTTCGGCCGCGGGTCCTTCTCCCGTGGCTCCCGTGGCTCCCGCGTGCCCCGTGGCTCCCGCGTCTTGCGCGGTTCGGGCACGGCGGCGGCCGACGTCTCCACCGTGCCGCTCCCGCCCTTCCCGGCGGCGTCGACCACCTCGTCCGGGCTGCCCATGCGGGACAGGATGCGGCGGACGGCGGCGGGGCTGTCGACGACGGACCTGGCGCGGCGCCGGCCGATCTCGTCGCGCAGCTGGGAGACCAGGTGCATCCGGGTGGCGGAGGGCAGCTGCCGTTGCTGAGCCACGTCACCGACGCGGCTCAGGTACTCGTAGACGACCTTGTCGCTCTCGATCCCCACGCTGTCCCCTCCGGGGCGGGTGTGCCGGTTTACGCGCGCACGACGTTAGCGCAGGGCGGCACACCCGACGCCACGTCAGACCGGCCCGCCCGCACGCGGGTTCGTGCCCCCGGGCGCCACGGCCGTACCGGCGAACGGCATGGTGACCGCACCGGCCGGGGCACCGGCAGTCGGCCCCGGCGGACCGCCGACCCGCTACCGTGGACCGGATGAGCACCGAGGAGAAGCCGGCGGCCCCGCGTTCCCTCGCGGAGGCGCTTCGCGCGCGGGACGACGACTCGCTGTCCGCGCTCCTGCGCGGCCGGCCCGATCTCATCACGCCCGTCCCCACCGACCTCACCCAGCTCGCCACCCGCGCCGGCACCCGCGCCTCGGTGGTCCGCGCCCTGGAGCGGCTGGACCGCTTCGCCCTCCAGACCGCCGAGGCCCTGGCCGTGGCGGCCGACCCGGCGACCTACGCGGAACTGCTCGGACTCATGGCCGGCGACGACGGCGACCCGCTCGTGACCGCCGCCCTGCCGCGCGGCCTCGGCACCCTGCGCGAGCTGGCGCTGGTCTGGGGTCCCGACGACCGGCTGCGCCTGGTGCGCACGGCACGTGAGCTGCTCGCCCCGACGCCGCAGCATCCGTCCCCGACCGGGCTGGGCCCGACCGTCCAGGAGGCGACGTCGGGGATGTCGCCGGGCCGGATCCAGGATCTCGTCACGGCCGCCGGGCTGCCCTCCACGCACGACTCCGTCTCCGCGACGGCCGCGCTCACCGGTCTTTTCACCGACCGCACCCGCATGTCCGCGCTGCTCGACGAGGCCCCGGCCGCCTCGGTGGAGGTCCTGGAGCGGCTCGTGTGGGGCCCGCCGTACGGCCAGGTCACCGCCGACCCGGCGCCCCGGCTGCGCTGGCTCCTGGACCGCGGACTGCTGCTGCCGACGGCGCCCGGCACGGTCGTGCTCCCCCGTGAGGTCGCCCTGCATCTGCGGGCCGGCCGGGCGCACCGCGCGCCGGAGCCGGTGGCGCCGCCCGTGGAGACGGCGGTCACGCACCGTCCACAGGTTGTGGACGCCACGGCGGCCGGGCAGGCGTACACCACTCTGGCGACCGTCGAGGAACTGCTGAAGGACTGGGACGAGGGCGGCCCGGCGGTGCTCCGGGCGGGCGGGCTCAGCGTCCGTGACCTGAAGCGGACCGCCGTCGCGCTCGACGTGTCCGAACCGGTCGCGGCGTTCTGGGTCGAGCTGGCCTACGCGGCGGGCCTGATCGCCTCCGACGGCGAGGCCGACGAGCGGTACGCCGCGACCCCGGCCTACGACGAGTGGCTCGAGCAGCCCGCCGCCCGGCGCTGGGCCCGGCTGGCGGAGACCTGGCTGACGGGGACCCGGACGGCCGGGCTCGTGGGCGGCCGGGACGCCAAGGACCGTGCGCTGGCCGCTTTGGGCCCGGGCCTCGACCGGTCGGCCGCCCCGGAGGTGCGGCACCGGGTGCTGGGCCTGCTGGCGGAGCTGCCGGAGGGCGCGGCCCCGGCGCGCGAGTCGGTGCTGGCGCGGCTGCGATGGGAGCGGCCGCTGCGGCGGGACCCGCAGCGTGATCCACAGCGGGACACCGGCCCCGACGCCGATCTGCGGGTGCGGCTCGCCCGGTGGGCGCTCTCCGAGGCCGAGTTGCTCGGCGTGACCGGGCGAGGGGCGCTGTCGGCGCACGGGCGGGCGCTGCTGGGGGCCCACGCCCCGGCACACGCGCCCGACGAGGAGCCCGAGGGCCCCGGCGACAAGCTGCCCGTGCACCACCGCCCCGTCCCGCGTCTCGAACCCCTCACCCCGGCCGAGCAGTCCGTCGCCTCCGCGACGGCCGCCCGGCTGCTCGCCCCGCTGCTGCCCGAGCCGCTGGACCACGTCCTGCTCCAGGCCGATCTGACGGCGGTGGCGCCCGGCCCGCTGCAGCGGCACCTCGCCGACATGCTGGACGTGCTCGCCGACGTGGAGTCCAAGGGCGGCGCGACCGTCTACCGCTTCACACCCGCCTCCGTACGCCGCGCCCTGGACGCCGGCCGCGCCGCCTCCGACCTGCACGCCTTCCTCACCGAGCACTCCCGTACGCCGGTGCCGCAGCCGCTGGCCTACCTCATCGACGACGTGGCCCGCAGACACGGGCATCTGCGCGTGGGCGCCGCCTCCGCGTACGTGCGCTGCGACGACGACGCGATGCTCAACGAGATCCTCGCCGACAAGCGGTCCGCCGGACTGCGGCTGCGCCGCCTCGCGCCGACCGTGCTGGCCGCGCAGGCCGACCCGGCGGCCCTGCTGGAGGGGCTGCGGGCGATGGGCTTCGCGCCCGCCGCCGAGTCCGCCGAGGGCGACGTGCTGATCACACGCGCACACGCCCACCGCACCCCGCCGCGCACCCCGCCCGAGCCGGTGCCCGAGGGCCCGCCCGCGCCCGACCCGACGCTGCTCGCTGCCGCGATCCGCGCGATCAGGGCGGGCGACCTGGCCTCGACGACCCCACGGAAGTCCCCGGAGCCCACCGCCGGCGGCGCCCTGCCGCGCACCAGCTCCGCCGAGACCCTCGCCACCGTGCAGGCCGCCGTCCTGACCGGCCAGGCCCTGTGGATCGGGTACGTCAACGCCGAGGGCGCCGCCAGTCAGCGGGTGATCGCGCCGGTGCGGGTGGAGGGCGGCTTCGTGACGGCGTACGACCACACTGCGGACGAGGTCCGCACCTATCCGCTGCACCGGATCACGGGCGTGGCGGAGCTGGCGGACGAGTAGCCGGCCTCACCCCTTCGGGCGTACACCGCGATTCATGCACGCCACGCCGGACACTTCCCACCCATGAGGGAGCTTGGGGAACGTCCCGCATCGCCGTGCCGTGGGCCGGGCAGCCACCGGGAGTCCTGATCATGCCCGAGCCGACCCGCGCAAGGGACTCGGGCGAGCACACCCGAAAGGAAACCCCCATGCGAGCTGCCCGTCGTGTCGCCGCCGTGCTGACCACCACCGCCGTGATGCTCGGCGCCCTCACCACCCAGGCCGCTGCCATCGCCATCGACGTCGCCGGACTGGTCCTGGAGACGCCGCAGATCTGACGCGCCGCGCGTCCATCGGGCCGGTCCCTGCGTCCCGGGCCCGGCCCGCCCCGACAGACCCCCCTGAAAGGTCCTGACGTCCCCATGCGTTCCAAGCTCCCCGCCCGCGCCCACAGTGCCCTCGCCGTCACTGCCGCCGCCGTGGTGACCGCGGCCGCCCTCGTCGCCGTGCTCGTGCCCGAGGCCTCCGCGGCGCCACTGCCGCTGCCGATCGCGCAGGCCGGCGAGCCCCTCGTCAACGTCGACGGGCACGTCTTCGCCCAGCCGCTGATCAACAACCTCACCCTGCCCACTCCGAGGTAGCCCGGCGCATCCGGTAGCTGTCCCCTTCGAGGCGGACGATCTCGGCGTGGTGGGCAATCCGGTCCACCATCGCCGGGGCGGCGGGACCGCCGAACACCTCGTCCCACCGCGCCGGCGGGCGGTCACCGGTCACGACCAGCGAACCCCGCTCGTAGCGGTGCGCCACGAGCCGGAAGAAGAGCTGCGAGGTGTCGGCGTCGAACGGCAGATAGCCGACCTCGTCGACGATCAGCAGGGCGTAGGCGTCGAGGCGGCGCAGTTCGTCGGTGAGCCGGCCGTCGGCCTGCGCCCCCGCCAGCCGCGCCGCCCACTCGCCCGCGGTCGCGAACAGCACCCGGTGCCCGGCCTGGCAGGCACGCACCCCGAGGCCGACCGCGAGATGCGTCTTGCCGGTGCCGGGCGGCCCGGTGAAGACGACGTTGCGGCGGGCGGTGACGAAGTCCAGCTTGCCGAGCCGGGCCACGGCCTCGCGGTCGAAGGACCGCAGATGCTCGGCGTCGAAGTCCTCCAGCAGCTTGCGGGCGGGGAACCCGGCGGCACGCAGCCGGTCCTCGGCACTCGGCGCCTGGTCACGCTGGGCCGGGATGACGGCCTTCTCGGGCGGTCCGGCCTCGGCGGCGCGTTGCTGGTGTGGCTGGTGGGAGGAGTGATGGGCCCGCTCGGCCTGCGCCGCCATCGGCCCCGACATGTACGCCAGGATCGCCGCCGACGCGATGAACGCCATGTGAATCACCGTGCCCCACAGCAGGGAGTGCCGGGAGGTGTGGTGCACATCCACGAACATCTGGAGCAGATGCACCGACGAGATGCCCACGATCGCCGTGGCAAGCTTGACCTTCAGCACGTTGGAGTTCACGTGTGAGAGCCATTCCGGCTGGTCACGGTGGCCCTGGAGACCGATGCGGGACACGAACGTCTCGTAGCCGCCGACGATCACCATGATCAGCAGATTGGCGATCATGACGACGTCGACGAGCTTGAGCACGGCGAGCATGACGTAGGTCTCTGTCGCCTGCCCGGTCACGCACCGGAGCACTAAGGCCCAGAGTTCGTTGAAGAATTTGTAGACGTACACCCCCTGGGCGGCCACGAGGCCGAAGTACAGCGGAGCCTGCAGCCAGCGTGTGGCGAACAGCGCGTAGCCGAGCGTGGTGGTCGGCGGGGACGGGGCACTGGTGATGTCCTGCACGCCGTGCACAACGATCAGGCACACTGGACGTTTGGCCCGCGCGGAAGGAATGTAAGTACGTGAACGGTCCACTCATCGTCCAGTCCGACAAGACTCTCCTGCTGGAGGTCGACCACGAGCGCGCCGACGACTGCCGTCGCGTGATCGCGCCGTTCGCGGAGCTGGAGCGCGCGCCGGAGCACATCCACACCTACCGCGTGACCCCGCTCGGGCTGTGGAACGCGCGTGCCGCGGGCCACGACGCCGAGCAGGTGGTGGACGCGCTGGTGGAGTACAGCCGCTACCCGGTGCCGCACGCGCTGCTCGTGGACATCGCCGAGACGATGGACCGCTACGGGCGGCTGACGCTGAGCAAGCACCCCGCGCACGGGCTGGTGCTCACCACCACCGACCGGCCGGTGCTGGAGGAGGTGCTGCGCTCGAAGCGGATCGCACCGCTGGTCGGCAGCCGTATCGACCCGGACACCGTGGCCGTGCACCCCTCCGAGCGCGGGCAGGTCAAGCAGGTGCTGCTGAAGCTGGGCTGGCCGGCCGAGGACCTCGCCGGCTACGTCGACGGCGAGGCTCACCCGATCGAGCTGGACGAGGACGGCTGGGCGCTGCGGCCGTACCAGAAGCAGGCCGTGGAGAACTTCTGGCACGGTGGGTCCGGGGTCGTCGTCCTGCCCTGCGGTGCCGGCAAGACGCTGGTCGGCGCCGGGGCCATGGCGCAGGCGAAGTCGACGACGCTCATCCTCGTGACCAACACCGTCTCGGCTCGGCAGTGGAAGCACGAGCTGGTGAAGCGGACCTCGCTGACCGAGGAGGAGATCGGCGAGTACAGCGGGACGAGGAAGGAGATCCGGCCCGTCACCATCGCCACGTACCAGGTGCTGACGACCCGGCGGAAGGGTGTCTATCCGCACCTGGAACTGTTCGACTCCCGTGACTGGGGACTCGTCGTCTACGACGAGGTGCATCTGCTGCCCGCCCCGGTCTTCAAGTTCACGGCGGACCTCCAGGCGCGGCGGCGGCTGGGGCTGACCGCGACGCTGGTGCGGGAGGACGGCCGGGAGTCGGACGTGTTCTCCCTGATCGGGCCGAAGCGGTTCGACGCGCCGTGGAAGGAGATCGAGGCGCAGGGGTACATCGCGCCCGCCGACTGTGTCGAGGTCCGGGTCAACCTCACGGACTCCGAGCGGCTGGCGTACGCGACGGCCGAGCCCGAGGAGAAGTACCGCTTCTGCTCGACGACCGAGACCAAGCGCAAGGTGACGGAGGCGATCGTGCGCCGGTTCGCCGGTCAGCAGATCCTCGTGATCGGGCAGTACATCGACCAGCTCGACGAGTTGGGGGAACATCTCGGCGCGCCGGTGATCAAGGGCGAGACGTCCAACGCCCAGCGCGAGAAGCTTTTCGACGCCTTCCGGCAGGGCGAGATCAGCGTCCTGGTCGTCTCCAAGGTCGCCAACTTCTCCATCGACCTGCCCGAGGCGACCGTCGCCGTCCAGGTGTCCGGGACCTTCGGCTCGCGGCAGGAGGAGGCCCAGCGGCTGGGTCGTGTGCTGCGCCCGAAGGCCGACGGCCACCAGGCGCATTTCTACTCGGTCGTCGCCCGGGACACGATCGACCAGGACTTCGCGGCCCATCGCCAGCGGTTCCTGGCCGAGCAGGGGTACGCGTACCGGATCATGGACGCGGACGAGTTGCTTGCCGGGAGCTGACGCCCGAGCAGCGTGCGCAGGGCCGCGGCGGTCAGCGCCGCCAGGCCCAGGAGCGGGTAGGGCGAGGCCAGCGGCTGCTGCCACCAGGGGAGCTGGAGGTCCAGGTCGCCCTGGTGCGGCACGAGCCACATGCTGCGCGCCGTGAAGAGGAACGCCACGGCGAGCGCCAGCCGGATGCGGCCGTCCGCCAGCAGTACGGCGATGACGGGGACGCACCAGACCCAGTGGTGGGACCAGCTGATGGGTGAGACCAGCAGCGCGGTGACGGCCGTCAGGAGCAGGGCGTGGCGGTCGTCCGGTGTGCGGTGGACCAGCCACAGGGCGGCGGCCGCGACGACCAGCGCGGGCGCCAGCCAGGCGGAGCCCGGCGCCGGGTCGCCCAGTGCGCGGGCGAGCAGGCCCTGGAGCGACTGGTTGTCGATGATCCAGGGCTTGCCCACCCGGTCGGTCTGGTAGAGACGGCGCAGCCAGAAGTCCGCGCTGGCGCCGGGGAGGACCAGCGCGCCGAGGGCCACGGTCGCCGCGAGGGCGGCGGTCGCGGCGGCGGCCTCGCGGTGGCGGCCGCGCAGCAGCAGATACGCGATGAAGACGGCCGGTGTCAGCTTGATGCCGGCCGCGATGCCCACGGCCACCCCCTTGCCGGCGGCGGCGGGCGGGCGGGTCAGGTCCCACAGGACCAGGCAGGCGAGGGCGAGGTTGATCTGCCCGTAGAGCAGGGTCTGGAAGACCGGCTCCAGCCAGAGGGCGAGCGCGGTGACCGCGCAGAGGGCCGGAAGGCGCAGCGGGCGGCCGGCCAGGCGTGCGGAGAGGTGGACCAGACAGGCGGTGAGCAGCATATTGGCCGCGAGGAAACCGGCCTTCAGGGCCGCGACGGGGATCCAGGCGGCAGGGGTGAACAGGAGTGCGGCGAAGGGTGGATAGGTGGCGGGGAGGTGCCACCGGGTGACGGTGAAGCCGTAGAGGTCATGGCCGTGCAGGACGGCCGCGCCCTCGGCCCGGTACACCAGGGCGTCGGCCATGGCCGGGTGGCGCCCGACGCACAGGACGGCGAGGGCCGCCACGGAGACGGCCAGGAGTGTCACGGGCGCTGCCGAGCGTGGTCGTCTCGTCACGTCGTGACACTAGACGCTCACTTGCGGCGGACGCCCGCCTCCTCGCCGTACTCACCGAGGATGACCACATCGAACGCGGCGCCCGCGAACACCCGCACGGCCCGCAGGGCTTCGCCGAGGCGATGCCGGTGGCTGCCGGTGAGGGCCGTGGCACCGGAGGGGCGGTGCGGAGCGGGGGCCGGGGTGAAAGTCGCTGCACTCATGTGTCCATGGTGGGTTTCGCACCGTGAAAGCGGCATCGGTCTGGGGACCGAACCTGGACGGCCCCGGGGTAGCCCCTGAGAGGGAGCGGTGGCCCCGAGGGGGAGGACTCGGGAGGACCCGTCCCCTAGGGGCCGTGGGGATGCGCCGGCCGCGGGCGGGGTGGCGCGGCCGGCGGCAGAAAATTCGTTGGCCCGCCCTCGCCCGCTCACCTAGAATCTCCGCTCTTGCCCGCCTCCCTCGGGGAGCGCCGCCACCCGGCCGGAAACCGGGGGCATCCCGCATCGCACCCCTAGCTCTCCGGAGGCACCGCCGTGTCCACGCCCGCCGCCGATCCGCTCAGCCGTGAGCGCTCCCACCTGTCCGCGTCCCGTGCCGCGCTGCGGGCCATGCGGGAGGACGTCGAGTCCCTCGACATCGGTGACGTCACCGCGAACTGGGTCAACGCCCAGATCCTGGAACGCCAGATCGGCGAGCGCATCAAGGCCCTCGCCGACCTCAGCCACACCCCGCTGTTCTTCGGCCGTCTGGACTATCTGCACGCTCCGGGCGCGGAGCGGGCCGAGGGCGCGGGTGGCGAGCGCCTACGGCCGGAGGACGCTTACCGGACACTGCACATCGGGCGCCGTCACGTGCACGACGCGGACGGCGACCCGATGGTGATCGACTGGCGTGCGCCGGTCTCGCAGCCGTTCTACCGGGCCTCCAAGAAGGACCCGATGGACGTCGGACTGCGCCGCCGATTCGGTTACACCGGCGGCGAGTTGACGGCCTACGAGGACGAGCACCTGTCCGACCCGGCCGAGGCGGCGCAGGCCAGCAAGCTGCTCCAGCGGGAGATCGAGCGCCCGCGTGTCGGCCCGATGCGCGACATCGTCGCCACCATCCAGCCGGAGCAGGACGAGATCGTGCGCAGCGGGCTGGGCGGCACGGTGTGCGTGCAGGGCGGCCCCGGCACCGGGAAGACCGCGGTCGGCCTGCACCGCGTGGCCTACCTCCTCTACGCCCACCGCGACCGGCTGGCCCGCACCGGCACCCTCGTGATCGGACCGAACCGCTCGTTCCTCCACTACATCGAGCAAGTGCTCCCGGCGCTGGGTGAGTTGTCGGTCCGGCAGGCGACGGTCGACGACCTGGTGGCGCACGTGGAGGTGCGCGGCACGGACGACGCGGCGGCGGCGCTGGTCAAGGGGGACGCGAGGATGGCGGAGGTGGTCCGCCGGGCGCTGTACGCGCACGTGACGATGCCCTCCGAACCGGTCGTCGTGGTGCGCGGGTCACGGCGGTGGCGGGTGTCGGCGTCCGAGGTCGAGGAGATGGTGCGGGAGTTGCTGGACCGGGGCATCCGGTACGGCGCCGCCCGCGAGGCCCTGCCGCAGCGGATCGCGCACGCCGTGCTGGTGCAGATGGAACGGTCGGGTGAGGCGCCGGACGACCGGGTGCAGGACGCGGTGGCCCGCAACAGTGCCGTGAAGGCGGCGGTCAAGGCGATCTGGCCGGCGGTGGAGCCGGCGAAGCTGGTGCTGCGGCTGCTGACCGACGCGGACTACCTGGCCGCGCACGCGGAGGGCGTGCTGGACGAGGACGAGCGGAAGACGGTCCTGTGGGCGCGGGCGGTGCGGTCGGTGAAGGCGGCCAGGTGGTCGGCGGCGGACGCCGTGCTGATCGACGAGGTGAAGGACCTGATCGACCGCACGCCGTCCCTCGGCCATGTCGTGCTCGACGAGGCGCAGGACCTCTCCCCCATGCAGTACCGGGCCGTCGGCCGCCGCTGCACCACCGGCTCCGCGACCGTCCTCGGCGACCTGGCGCAGGGCACCACGCCGTGGGCGACGCGCAGCTGGCATGAGGCGCTGGCCCACCTGGGCAAGGACGACGCGGTGGTCGAGGAGCTGACGGCCGGTTTCCGTGTCCCGACGGACGTGATCGCCTACGCCTCACGGCTGCTGCCGCACATCGCGCCCGGGCTGACGCCGGTGGCGTCGGTGCGGGAGAACCCCGGGGCGTTCGAGGTGCGTCAGATCCGGGGCGACACGGACGTGGTGGCGGCCTGCGCCGAGTCGCTCACGCACGAGGGCTCCATCGGCCTGATCGCCGCGGACGCCCGGATCCCGGCGCTCGCGCAGGCGCTCAGGTCGGCGGGGATCGACCACCTCGCCCCCGGCGAGGAGACGTCGAACGAGACCCGGCTGACCCTGGTCCCGGCCTCCCTGGCCAAGGGCCTGGAGTACGACTACGTGGTCCTGGACGAACCCCAGGCCGTGGTCGACGGCGAGCCGGACGAGCGGACGGGCCTGCGCCGGCTGTACGTGGCGCTGACCCGCGCCGTGTCGGGGCTGACGGTGACGCATGCGGCGCCGCTGCCTGCCCAGCTCAGCTGAGTCCGGCCCCGACGCGGGCCTCCGTGCCGCCCGATGCCGGCGCCGGTCACCTCGGTGCCGGCCGGCCGGCAGCCCGGGGCGGCACGTATCACCCGCCGTCCAGCACGCCCCGCCACTCGGCGACCGCCGCCACCGACACCGGGCCCTCCCAGCCGTCGGGGCGCGCCGCGCCGCCGATGTGGAACGCGTCGGCCCCGGCGGCCACCAGCCTGGGCACGTGCTCCAACCGCAGGCCGCCGCCCACCAGGATCTGCTGCTCGTACCCCGGCTCGCCGCGCCGCCCCGCCTCGGCGAGCAGTACGGGCAGCCCCTCGTCCACGCCGGCGGCCGCCCCGGCCGTCAGATAGGTGTCCAGCCCGGGCAGGCCGTCCAGCGCCTTGCGCAGCGCGTCCCGGTCCGCCGCCCGGTCGATCGCCCGGTGGAACGTCCACCGGCACCCCTCCAGCACGCCGACCACGCGTTCCACGGCGTCGAGGTCCACCCCACCGTCGGGGTCGAGGAACCCGAGGACGAACTCCTCGGCCCCGGCCTTCCGCATCCGCCCGGCCACCTCGACGAGTCGCGCGATCTCCCCGGCCGCGAACCCGTCCGCCAGTCGCAGCATCACGCGCAGCGGAATGTCGACGGCGGCCCGGATCGCGACGAAGGTCTCGACGGACGGCGTGAGCCCGTCCGCCGCCATGTCGGTGACCAGTTCGAGGCGATCCGCACCTCCGGCCTGGGCGGCGATCGCGTCCTCGGCGTCGAGGGCGATCACCTCCAGGACTGCACGCGTGCTCATGGCACCCCTTTCTTGGGCATTCCCCGAAGCGGCTACAGGTCTAGTCCAATATCAGGGTACGCCCGCGGGGATCGAGCTCGCGAGACGGCGTCGCGCCGGTACCGGGGCCGAACCGGCGCCGGCGCCGCGCCGCTCAGCCGAAGATGTTCAGCTCGCCCACCTGCACGCCCGCCAGCTCGAAACCGGCCGCCTCCACCGACCGCCCCGAGTACAGCCGTACGAGCGTCGACGCGTCGCCGATGTACCGTCCCGGCGGCCGGTCCCCGCTCACCTCACCGAGCCGCAGCGGCTCGTCCAGGTCGTCGAGGTCGGCGTGCAACGCCACGTGTCCCCGCTCCCGCGTGATCCGCACCAGCAGTTCGAGCGCGTGCGGCAGGCCCTTCCCGGCGTACGCCTCCGGCTCCCCGAGCGCCGCGCGCACATCACCCGCGTGCACCCACTCCCCCAGCGCGAGCCCGTCCAGCGCGCCGCCCGCCTGGGCGATCACCGGCCCCGCCTCGGTCATCCCGCGCTCCAACTCGTCGACGACCTGCGCGTCGGTCCAGCCGGCGCGCTCGGCGATGTCCCGGTCGTTCGACTCGGGCGAGAACACGCCCTCCTCGAACCGCCCCTGGACCGCGCGCGTCAGCACCGCCGAGCTGTGCGCCAGCACATCGCGCACCGTCCACCCGGGGCACGCGTCCGCCGGTGTCGCGAAGTCCCCCTCCGCCCGCCCCCGCAACCACGGGATCAGCTGATCCCGCTCCACCACCAGCAGCCGCCCCGGCAGCTCCGGGTCCCGTACCTCGCCGTGCATGTCAGCAGAAGTCATGCACCCACGCTAGGCGCAGAATTGACGGCATGCCCGAACCCAGCACGCTTCGCGTCCGCTTCCGTCAGGCGCTGGAGGCCGCCCGGGGCCCCGAGGGCGGCCCCGACCCGGTTCCGTACGCCGACGATCTGATCGCCCGCTGGCAGGAGCCGCAGCGGCACTACCACACGCTGACCCACCTCACCGCGGTCCTCGACCACATCGACGTACTGGAGAAGTACGCCGACGACCCCGCCCTCGTCCGTCTCGCCGCCTGGTTCCACGACGCGGTCTATCTCCCGGACCGCTCCGAGAACGAGGAACGCTCGGCCCGGCTGGCCGAACGCGCGCTGCCCGAGGCCGGCCTGTCCGAGGCGGGGACCGCCGAGGTCGCCCGCCTGGTCCGCCTCACGGCGGGTCACGCCGCGGCCGACGGCGACCGCAACGGCCAGGTCCTCTGCGACGCCGACCTCGCGATCCTCGGCTCGCCTCCGTCGGTGTACGCCGCCTACACGGCCGCCGTCCGTGAGGAGTACGGCTTCGTCCCGTCCGACGCCTTCCGCGCGGGCCGCGCCGCCGTCCTGCGCGACCTGCTCGCCCTGCCTCGCCTGTACCGCACCCCGTACGGCGCGGAGCACTGGGAGGCGACGGCCCGCTACAACGTCACCTCCGAGCTGGAAATCCTGTCGTCCTGAGGAGGTGCCGTCGCCTACTCTGCGCCGCATGGCAGACACGGGTGGGGAAAAGGTGCGGCAGGCCGTCGCCGGCGCCGTCGCGGTGCTGCGGACGGCGACGGACCGCGACTGGCGTGCGGTCGACGCGGGCAGTACGACGTGGAGTTGCCGTAGGACGGCCGAGCACGTCGCGGGCTGCCTGCTGGCCTACGCGGGACAACTCGCCGGACGCGCGCGGGACGCGTACGTGCCCTTCGAGATCACGCTCGACGGCGACGAGGACGGCCTCGACCCGGCCGACAACGAGGGCGTGCTCCAAGTCACCGAGACCACGGGCGCGTTGCTCACGGCGGCGATCCGCACCACGCCCCGCGAGGTGCGCGCCTTCCACCCGTACCCCTTCCGCAGCGCCAACCGCGAGGGCTTCGCCGCCATGGGCGTCGCGGAGGTCCTGCTCCACACCCACGACATCGCCCAGGGACTCGGCCTGGCCTACGAGCCGCCGGCCGAGCTGTGCACCTACGTCCTCGGCACGATCTTCCCGCACGTCCAGCCCGCCACGGACCCCTGGCGCACCCTCCTGTGGGCCACCGGCCGCGGCGACCTCCCGGGCCGCGCCCCGGTCACCGACTGGCGCTGGAGCAACAACCTCGTGATCCCGGCCGGCCGCCTCACCCTGGAAGGCGTCACCCCGCTCGCGGCCGCCGACCTCGCCGCGGGCGGCGACGGCGGGTTCGAGTGGGTCGAGGGCGGTCCCTTCGAGGGCACCCGCGAGGCCGCGGGGATGACGGCGAAGGCGTACGAGGCGGGCGTCCACCGCCCGGAGTTCGGGCTCTTCGTCCTGGTACGCCACGAGGACGGCCGCGCGATCGGCGGCATGGGCTTCCACGGCGCTCCCGACGAGGACGCCCGCGCCGAGATCGGCTACGACCTCGCCGAGCGGGCCCGCGGCCTCGGCTACGCCACGGAGGCCCTGCGCGCCCTGGCGGACTGGGCCCTGGCCCGGGAGGACGTACGGTCCCTGTTCGCGACGGTGGACCTGGACAACGTGCCGTCGCAGCGGGTGGTGGAGCGGGCCGGGTTCGTACGGGTGAGCGAGGGCGAGGACGAGCAGGTCGCCTACGAGCTGCGGCGGGCCTGAGCACGGCCGTACGGCCCATCGACTCACCGGCCCCTCGACTCACCGACTCCCCGGTCCGACTGCTCACCGGCCAGTCGGCCTACCGGCCCTTGGGTCTGCGCAGTCCCGCCCCGTGCAGCAGGCGCACCACTTCCCTGCTGCTGACCTCCACCGCGCCGGCGGCCACCGCGTCGGCGTAGCGGTGGGACGGGATGTCGTAGTGGTCCCGTTCGAAGGCGCGGCGGGGGACGCCCAACCCGTCGGCGAACGTGTGCAGTTCGTCGTAGGAGAGATCGCTGACGAGGTGGGACCACATGCGTCCGTGGCCGGGCCAGGTCGGCGGGTCGATGTAGATCGTCAAGAGGCGGAGGCACCACCCGTGGCCGCCCCCAGGGAACCGACCGCCGCGACCTTCACACCGGCCTTGTGGCACACCCAGTGCGGGTCGGGTCCGAGTTCGGGTTCGACGTCCAGGGCGTGCGGGTCGCCGGAGCCGCAGACCGGGCACAGGGGCCAGCGGCCGTAGCGGTCGAGCAGCGCGTCCTGCACGTCCTGGGCGATCAGCCCGGCGACGTACTCCGCGCCGTCCGGCCACTGTTCCACCCACCAGCGCCGCTGTACGACGGACTCCTCGACCAGCGAGACGACGTCCGCCTCGGCGACCTGGCCCGCGACGAGGTCGGCCAGCACGAGGGCGCGGGCGGCGTGCAGCGCCTGCTCCAGGGGGCTGATGGGGTCCATGCCCCCATTGTGCGCACTCTTGACCACAACGCCGAGCCGAAAATATCTTTCACCTGTGACCCGTGAAGTGAAGGAAACTTTCGGCAACGGCGGCCGGGCCCGGCCCGGCGCGGCCTCCGGGCCCGGCGCGGCGCCCCGGACGAGTCCGCCCGCGCCCGCCGCCCTCGCCGCCAAGGTGCGCACCCTGGCCCCCTCCATGACCCGCTCCATGCAGCGCGTCGCCGAGGCCGTGGCGAAC
Organism: Streptomyces sp. NPDC059861; assembly: GCF_042731435.1. Lineage (NCBI taxonomy): Bacteria > Bacillati > Actinomycetota > Actinomycetes > Kitasatosporales > Streptomycetaceae > Streptomyces > Streptomyces sp. NPDC059861. The sequence goes on from NZ_JBHWJQ010000007.1 coordinate 116,000, forward strand.
GACCCGGCCGGCTGCGCGGCCCTCACGGTCACCGGCCTCGCCGAGCTCACCGGCACCAGCGAGGCGACCGTCGTGCGCACCGCCCGCCTCCTCGGCTACCCCGGCTACCGCGATCTGCGCCTCGCCCTCGCCGGCCTCGCCGCCCAGCAGCAGTCCGGGCGCGCCCCCGCCATCACGACCGACATCGCGGTCGACGACCCGATCGCCGACGTCGTCGCCAAACTCGCCTACGACGAGCAGCAGACCCTCGCCGACACGGCGGCCGGACTCGACACCGCGCAGCTCGGCGCGGCGGTCACCGCGCTCGCCGCCGCCCGGCGCACCGACGTGTACGGCATCGGCGCGTCCGGGCTGGTCGCGCAGGACCTCACCCAGAAGCTGCTGCGCATAGGGCTCATAGCCCACGCGCACAGTGATCCGCACCTTGCCGTGACCAACGCCGTGCAGCTGCGCGCCGGGGACGTCGCCATCGCGATCACCCACTCCGGGTCGACGACGGACGTCATCGAGCCGCTGCGGGTGGCCTTCGAGGGCGGGGCCACGACCGTGGCGATCACCGGCCGCCCGGACGGGGCCGTGGCGCAGTACGCCGACCACGTCCTGACGACGTCCACGGCTCGCGAGAGCGAGCTGCGGCCCGCGGCGATGTCGTCCCGGACCAGTCAGCTGCTGGTCGTGGACTGCCTGTTCGTGGGGGTGGCGCAGCGCACGTACGAGACGGCGGCACCGGCGCTGTCGGCGTCGTACGAGGCGCTGGCGCATCGGCATCGCAGTGGGCCGCGGTAGCTCGTGACGCCGGGCGCGCCGGGCCTCTGGCTCCCGGCGCGCCCGGCCCGTACCGAAAAGTCGCCGACCAGACATCGAAGAGAGCCGCTTCTCCATGACCTCGACCTCCGACCCCCGTGATGTGCAAGCGCAGTTGGAGACCCTGACCACCGAGGCGTTCCGGCCCGAGCTCGCCGAGATCGACAGGCTGCCCACGCTGGAGATCGCGCAGTTGATGAACGGCGAGGACACCCTGGTGCCGGCCGCGGTCGCCGAGCGGCTGCCCCGGATCGCCGCGGCGATCGACGACATCGCCGCCCGGATGGCCCGCGGCGGCCGGCTCGTCTACGCCGGCGCCGGTACCGCGGGCCGCCTCGGCGTGCTGGACGCCTCCGAGTGCCCGCCCACCTTCAACACCGACCCCACCAGGGTCGTGGGCCTGATCGCGGGCGGCCCCGAGGCCCTGGTCACCTCGGTCGAGGGTGCCGAGGACTCGGGTGACCTGGCCCGGCAGGACCTGGACGCGCTGCGGCTGACTCCCGACGACACCGTGGTCGGGATCTCCGCCTCCGGCCGCACCCCGTACGCCGTGAGCGCCGTCGAGCATGCCCGTGCGCAGGGCGCCCTGACCGTCGGCCTCGCCTGCAACGCGCACAGCGCCCTCGCGGCCGCCGCCGACCACGGCATCGAGATCGTCGTCGGCCCCGAGCTGCTCACCGGCTCCACCCGTCTGAAGGCCGGCACGGCACAGAAGCTGGTCCTCAACATGCTCTCGACGATCACCATGATCCGGCTGGGCAAGACCTACGGGAACCTCATGGTCGACGTCCGCGCCTCCAACGAGAAGCTGCGCGCCCGCTCCCGCCGTATCGTCGCCCTGGCCACGGGCGCGTCGGACGAGGAGATCGAGCGGGCCCTGGCCGCCACCGACGGCGAGGTCAAGGCCGCCATCCTGACGATCGTCGGCGGGGTGGACGGCGACACGGCCGCCCGCCTCCTGGAGGACTCCGCCGGCCATCTCCGCGCGGCCCTCGAAGCGAGCTCCCGCTGACCGCACGGCAGCCTTCTCCGGCCGGCTGCGGAACACGATGGGGTGGGAAGCCGGTGGTGTACGAGTCCGTCATGGGCTCGTACCATCGCAAGCCCGCGTCATTCAGGAAGGACCACAGGCGACCGATCATGAATCACGCTCAGCTCACCGCTCTGGGGCGCGCTCTCCGGTTGCTCGGGGAGCATGGGGAGGCTCTCGGCGGGGACACCCCGGACGCGCGGTTGCACGAGGTCAAGGCCGATCTGCGGCGGGCTCTCGATCTGCTGGAGGAGAGCGTCACCACCGCCGCGCCCAGCACCCGCTGCGCCGAACATCCGACGGGACCCGTCGACGAGAGCGCGCCCGACCGGTGTCTGCTGTGCGAGACCCGGCGCCGGGCCGCCCGGCGGGCCGAGTTCAACGGGCCCGCCGCGCCCGCCGCCTCCACCGGGTCCACGCCGTCCCGGTACGGCGTGCGCGGTGACCGGCCGCAGCCCCAGCAGCGGTGGCTGCCGGAGCTGTGGAACGGACAGGAGTGGCAGTTGTGCGGCACCCCGCGCCGGGACCGCCGGGAGGCCGAGCTGTACCTGGCAGCCCAGCGGCGGGGTTCGCGGCCCGCGATGGCCTACCGGCTCGTGCACGAGTTCACCGACTACGAGGTGCTCCGGGTCTGGGGCACGCCGGTGCGGGTCGACATCGAGCCGATGGGAAATCTTTGAGCGACGGCGCTCACGCCTTCGCGGACTCCGGCAGCGGCCTCGGCATCCCCGAGGGTGCCGCCCCGGACGCCTGACCCCCCGGGTTCTGTCGGGGCAGGAACGACGCGACCACGAACGCGAGGAGCGCGGCTCCCGCGCCGACCGCCAGCACCGTGCGGAAGCCCTCCCGCGACGGCAGCGCGAACGAGCCGAACGTCGTCGTCATCTGGGCCAGGATCACACCCGCGACGGCGCTCGCCACCGACGTACCGATGGACCGCATCAGCGTGTTGAGGCTGTTCGCCGCGGCCGTCTCCGACGCCGGTACGGCGCCCATGATGAGCGCGGGCATCGAGCCGTACGTGAAGCCGATGCCGGCGCCGATGACGCAGGAGACCAGGACGAAGTGCCACACCTGGTCCATGAGGGCGATGTCGAGGACGTAGCCCGCCGCGACGATCAGGGCGCCGATCATCAGGGTGACCTTGGGGCCCTTCGCCTTGGAGACCGCCGCCGACACAGGCGCCGTGGCCATCATGACCAGGCCGGACGGGGCCATGACCAGGCCCGCCGCGAGCATCGACTGGCCGAGGCCGTAGCCCGTCGCCGACGGCAGTTGCAGCAGCTGCGGAATGACGAGGGACATCGCGAACATCGCGAAGCCGACGGCCACCGAGGCGAGGTTCGTGACCAGGACCTGGCGGCGGACCGTGGCGCGGAGGTCCACCAGCGGCTGCCCGACGCGCAGCTCCCACCAGCCCCAGACGAGAAGGACCACGACGGCCACGCCGAACAGGCCGAGCGTGGTGCCGCTGGTCCAGCCCCAGTCGGCGCCCTTGGAGATGCCCAGCAGCAGGCAGACCAGGCCGACCGCCATGCCCAGGCCGCCGACCAGGTCGAAGCGGCCACCCGTGCGGACCTGGGACTCGGGCACCAGGGCGAGAACGAGGACGCCGGCCACGACGCCCAGCACGGCCGAGGTCCAGAACAGGGTGTGCCAGTCGAAGTTGTCGGCGATCAGCGCGGCGGCGGGCAGGCCGAGGGCGCCGCCGACGCCGAGGGAGGCACTCATCAGGGCGGTGGCGGAGCCGAGGCGTTCGGCGGGGAGTTCGTCGCGCATGATGCTGATGCCGAGCGGGATCACGCCCGACGCCAGCCCCTGGAGGACCCGGCCGACGATCATCGGGCCGAGGTTGTCGCTGAGGGCGGCGGTGACCGAGCCCGCCACCAGCATCACCACGCTGACCAGCAGCATCCGCCGCTTGCCGTACATGTCGCCGAGCCGGCCCATCACGGGCGTGGCCACGGCGGCGGCGAGCAGGGTGGCCGTGACGGCCCAGGCGGTGTTCGAGGACGAGGCGTACAGCAGCCGCGGCAGCTCCGGGACGATCGGGATGACCAGTGTCTGCATCAGGGACACGACGATTCCGGCGAAGGCCAGCACCGCCACCACGGCGTTCGGCCTCGGCGGGGCGGAACCCCCGGTCGGGGCGGGGCGGGCAGGGGTGTCGGGCATGGATGGCCTCCGTCGCGGACATGCGAAGTACTTGACTCAGGCAACCTTAAGTCAGTTGATTGACTTACTCAAGAAAGACAGGTCAAGGTCACGCAAAGAGGGGCGGAACCCAGGTCGTCCCAGGTACCGCCCCTCACACGTGGTCTCAGCTCAGCGAGCCGAGCGCCCCCGCGTCCCACGCCGTCAGCTCGTCGAAACGCCCCGCCAGCACCTTCTGGGCCCACCGCGGATCCTGGAGCAGCGCCCGTCCCACGGCCACCAGGTCGAACTCGTCACGCTCCAGCCGGTCCAGCAGGTTGTCGATGCTTCCCACCCCGGCCCCCTCGCCCGCGAACGCCCTCAGGAACTCCCCGTCCAGGCCGACCGACCCCACCGTGACGGCGGCCTTGCCGGTGAGCTTCTTGGTCCAGCCCGCGAGATTGAGGTCCGAGCCCTCGAACTCCGGCAGCCAGTAGCGGCGGGTCGAGGCGTGGAAGCCGTCGACGCCGGCCGCCGCCAGCGGGGCGAGGATCGCCTCCAGCTCCTGCGGGGTCCCGGCGAGCCGCGCGTCGTAGGCGTCCTGCTTCCACTGCGAGTAACGGAAGAAGATCGGGAAGTCCGGCGAGACGGAGGCGCGCACGGCGGCCACGATCTCCGCCGCGAACTTCGTACGGGCCACCGGGTCACCCCCGTAGGCGTCCACACGCCGGTTGGTGCCGGCCCACAGGAACTGGTCGATGAGATAGCCGTGGGCCCCGTGCAGCTCGACGCCGTCGAAGCCGATCCGCTCGGCCGCCGCGGCCGCCTCGGCGAAGGCCAGGACGACGTCGTCCAGGTCCTGCTGGGTCATCACCCGGCCGGTCCCCTCGGTGCCGTCCGTCCGCACGCCGGACGGACCGACCGCGGGCGCCTCGGGGTACGGAGGCTGACCCTGACGGCGCACCATGCCGATGTGCCACAGCTGCGGCACGATCTTCCCGCCCGCCGCGTGCACCTCCTCGGCGACCTTCGCCCACCCCGCCAGCTGCTCCTCGCCGTGGAAGCGCGGCACGTCGTCGCTCTCCCCGGCCGACTCGTGCCCGACGTAGGTGCCCTCGGTGACGATCAGACCCACGCCCGCGCCGGCGCGCCGGGAGTAGTACGAGGCCACGTCCGCGCCGGGGATGCCGCCCGGCGAGAACTTGCGGGTCATCGGCGCCATCACGATCCGGTTGGGGACGGTCAGGCCGCCCACGGTGAAGGGCCGGGCGAGGACCTGGGCCGCTCGGGAGATGTCGGGGGAGGCGGTGACGGTCACGTGGGGGCTCCTCGGGGTTGCCGGTCGGCGGTCGGGCACACGCACGTGCTTCACGGGAGACTCATGCGTATGCGAATTATGCGTATGCATAGAAGCACACTTCCGCGACAACCGCCCTCCGCCGCCCGCCATTCCGGGCCGTCCCGCACGACTTCATGTGATCCGGGCCACTCACAGGCAGCACGTCCGGGCGGAAGAATGCCCGTATGACGAAGCCCGCCGCCCTGGTGCCCCCGCAGGAGCTGGGGCGATCCGCCGTGGTGGCCAACAACACGATGAACCGGGAGCGCGGCCTCGCCGGCGTCAACAGCTACACCCGCGAGCTGGGCCTCGACCCCCTGCGCCGGCTGACCGGCCGTCCCGCGCCGTCCTGGCTGGACCTGTGCAGCGGCGAGGGCCGCGCCCTGCGCGAGGCGGCCTCGGTCCTGCCCTCCGACGCCGTGCTCACCGGCGTCGACCTGGTGGGTCCACTCGTCCCCGCGCCGGCCCCGCCCACCGTGCGGGAGGTCGTCGCCTCGGTCGCGACCTGGACGCCGGTACGGACGTACGACCTGATCACCTGTGTGCACGGGCTGCACTACGTCGGCGACCAGGTCGGGCTGCTCGCCCGCGCCGCCTCCTGGCTCGCCCCGGACGGGCTGCTGATCGCGCACTTCGACCCGGACTCGATACGCGACGCGGACGGCTCACCGGCCGGCCGGGCGGCGGTCGCGGCGCTGCGGCGGGCCGGATTCGGCTACGGCCCCCGGCACCACCGGCTCACCCTGCGCGGCGGGCGCGCGGTGCGGCTGCCGTTCCGTTACCTGGGCGCCGACCCGGCGGCGGGGCCGAACTGGACCGGCCAGCCCGCCGTCGCCTCGCACTACGCCCCCGCGGACTGAGAACGCCCGAGGGCGGCACCCCCTGTCTCCAGGGAGTGCCGCCCTCGGTACTTACGGACGGGTCCGATCCTCTGAGGGATCAGAAGTCCATGTCACCGCCCGGCATGCCGCCGCCGGCCGGGGCCGCGGCCTTCTCCGGCTTGTCGGCGATGACGGCCTCGGTGGTGAGGAAGAGCGCGGCGATGGAGGCGGCGTTCTGCAGGGCAGAGCGGGTCACCTTCGCCGGGTCGATGATGCCCTCGGCGATCATGTCGACGTACTCGCCGGTCGCGGCGTTCAGACCGTGGCCGACGGGCAGGTTGCGCACCTTCTCGACGATGACGCCACCCTCGAGACCACCGTTGACGGCGATCTGCTTGAGCGGGGCCTCCAGGGCGAGCTTCACGGCGTTGGCGCCGGTCGCCTCGTCACCCTCGAGGTCCAGCTTCTCGAAGACCGTGGAGGCCTGGAGCAGGGCCACGCCACCACCGGCGACGATGCCCTCCTCGACGGCCGCCTTCGCGTTGCGAACGGCGTCCTCGATGCGGTGCTTGCGCTCCTTGAGCTCGACCTCGGTGGCGGCACCGGCCTTGATGACGGCCACGCCGCCGGCCAGCTTCGCCAGACGCTCCTGGAGCTTCTCGCGGTCGTAGTCCGAGTCGCTGTTCTCGATCTCGGCGCGGATCTGGTTGACCCGGCCGGCGACCTGGTCGGCGGAGCCGGCGCCGTCGACGATGGTGGTCTCGTCCTTGGTGATGACGACCTTGCGGGCGCGGCCCAGGAGGTCCAGGGTCGCGTTCTCCAGCTTGAGGCCGACCTCCTCGGAGATGACCTCGCCGCCCGTGAGGATGGCGATGTCGCCGAGCATGGCCTTGCGGCGGTCACCGAAGCCCGGGGCCTTGACGGCGACGGACTTGAAGGTGCCACGGATCTTGTTGACGACCAGGGTCGACAGGGCCTCGCCCTCGACGTCCTCGGCGATGATCAGCAGCGGCTTGCCCGACTGCATGACCTTCTCCAGGAGCGGGAGCAGGTCCTTGACGTTGGAGACCTTGGAGTTGGCGATGAGGATGTACGGGTCCTCCAGCACCGCCTCCATGCGCTCCATGTCGGTGGCGAAGTACGCCGAGATGTAGCCCTTGTCGAAGCGCATACCCTCGGTGAGCTCCAGCTCCAGACCGAAAGTCTGGGACTCCTCGACGGTGATGACGCCTTCCTTGCCGACCTTGTCCATCGCCTCGGCGATGAGCTCGCCGATCTGGGTGTCGGCGGCGGAGATGGAGGCCGTGGAGGCGATCTGCTCCTTGGTCTCGACCTCCTTGGCCTGGTCGAGCAGCGCACCGGAGACGGCCTCGACGGCCTTCTCGATACCGCGCTTCAGAGCCATCGGGTTGGCACCGGCGGCCACGTTGCGCAGGCCCTCGCGGACCAGCGCCTGGGCGAGAACGGTGGCGGTGGTCGTACCGTCGCCGGCGACGTCGTCCGTCTTCTTGGCGACTTCCTTGACCAGCTCGGCGCCGATCTTCTCGTACGGGTCCTCGAGCTCGATCTCCTTGGCGATGGAGACACCATCGTTGGTGATCGTGGGGGCGCCCCACTTCTTCTCGAGGACGACGTTGCGGCCCTTGGGGCCGAGCGTCACCTTCACGGCGTCCGCGAGCTGGTTCATGCCGCGCTCGAGGCCGCGCCGCGCCTCCTCGTCGAACGCGATGATCTTGGCCATGTGAAGTGGTCCCTCCAGGACTGGGGGTGATTCCTTCGGACCGCGCCCGCGCCCGCGACGGACGGCTCGCCTGCCCCGTGGTTCCTTGCCCCACACGGCTTGCGGCCTCACCGACCCGGTCCTTCTTTGTCACTCTCACCTTCAGAGTGCTAACGCCAATGATTAGCACTCGCCCCTGCCGAGTGCAAGCGCCTCCCCGGATCCGGGCGAGGTCTGCGCCGCCCGCGGACACGCCCCGGCCACGCACGCCGAAGGGCCCGCGCCTCCGGGGAGGCACGGGCCCTTCGAACAGAAATGTCACATACGGTGGTCGCGCGCTTAAGCGGTGAGACGAACCATGTCGGCCTGCGGGCCCTTCTGGCCCTGCGAGATCTCGAACTCGACCCGCTGACCCTCTTCGAGGGTCCGGTAGCCGTCCATCTGGATCGCGCTGTAGTGGACGAAGACGTCCGCACCACCGTCGACCGCGATGAAGCCGTACCCCTTCTCCGCGTTGAACCACTTGACGGTGCCCTGAGCCATGCCTAACTCCCCTATTACTGGCCCTTGCACAGATCCACACTTCGCGGATCCGGGTCAGACCTCGCCCGCCATTTGCTGAGGGGCGTGCGCCGGAACGCGTCGACCGCGGCTGAATGTATCTGTCCAACTGCCGTCTGCAACAGGTCAATCGGACGAGAAATCTGGGCGTCGACGGTCGGTAATTTGCGGAGAATTCGCCCGGATTCAGGGCAAGTCGGGCTCCATAAAAGGAATGAAAGACGCAAAAGAGCCACACACTTTGGCTACTTCTCATCGCATCGGAGCCGGAACTCATATGCGCCCGGCATGTGGGGCCGCGACGCGTTCCCCAACTCTACCGCGCTCAACCACACTGAATTGCCCCCTCCGCTTCTCTCACGGAGGGGGCAGTTCGATGAACATTGAGTAATCGGAGTTACTCACGGTAATGCGCGGGCGGTTTCAGCGGGCCGTTCAGCCGCCGGCGACCGCCGGAATGATGGACACGCCGACGCCGTCCGGAGTGGCCGTCTCCAGGCCCTGCTCGAAGCGGACGTCGTCGTCGTCGACGTACACGTTGACGAAACGCCGCAGCTTGCCCTGGTCGTCCAGGACCCGGGCGGCGATACCGGTGTGGTTCTTCTCCAGATCGGCGATCACCTCACCGAGGTTCGCCCCCTCGGCGGGGACCTCGGCCTGGCCGCCGGTGTAGGTGCGCAGGATCGTGGGGATGCGGACGGTGACGCTCACGTTGAGACCTCCGGTGGAATGACGGACCTGGGGCACGGGGGAACTGCGCGGCCGGCCCCCACCGGCCCGCAGCATGACGGTTCAGACGAGTCCAGCCTCGCGGAACGACTCCAGGCTGGGCCGGATGGTGGCCGTCAGACCCGTACCCGCCACCGCGTCCAGCGTCTTCAGGCCGTCCCCGGTGTTCAGCACGACGGTCGTCAGCGACGGGTCCAGCACACCGAGTTCGACCAGCTTGCGCGTGACCCCGACGGTCACCCCGCCCGCCGTCTCGGCGAAGATCCCTTCGGTCCGCGCGAGCAGCTTGATCGCGTCCACGACCTGCTCGTCCGTCACGTCCTCCACCGCGCCGCCGGTGCGCCGCGCGATGTCCAGCACGTACGGTCCGTCGGCCGGGTTACCGATGGCCAGCGACTTGGCGATGGTGTGCGGCTTCTGCGGCCGGACGACGTCGTGCCCCGACTTGAACGCGGTCGACACCGGCGAGCAGCCTTCCGCCTGCGCCCCGAAGATCTTGTACGGCCGGTCCTCGACGAGCCCGAGCTCGATCAGCTCCTGCAGTCCCTTGTCGATCTTCGTGAGCTGGGAGCCGGAGGCGATCGGCACCACGATCTGGTCGGGCAGCCGCCAGCCGAGCTGCTCGCAGATCTCGTACGCCAGGGTCTTGGACCCCTCCGCGTAGTACGGCCGCAGGTTGACGTTGACGAAACCCCAGCCCTCGCCGGCCGGGTCGCCGATCAGCTCGGAGCAGAAACGGTTCACGTCGTCGTAGTTGCCCTCGATGCCGACGAGTTCGCCGCCGTAGACCGCGGCCATGACGACCTTGCCCTGCTCCAGGTCGTGCGGGATGAACACGCAGGAGCGGAAGCCGGCCCGGGCGGCGGCGGCGCCCACGGCGCCCGCGAGGTTGCCGGTGGACGAGCAGGAGAGGGTGGTGAAACCGAAGGCCCGCGCGGCCTCCAGTGCCTGGGCGACCACCCGGTCCTTGAAGGAGTGGGTCGGGTTGCCGGAGTCGTCCTTGACGAACAGCTTGCCGGGCTCGACGCCGAGTTCACCGGCGAGGCGGTCGGCCTGGACCAGCTCGGTCCAGCCGGGGTTCAGGTTCGGCTTGCCGGCCACGTCGGCCGGGACGGGCAGCAGCGGCGCGTAACGCCAGATGTTCGCCGGGCCCGCCTCGATGCGCTTGCGGAGCTCCTCGGCGTCGTACGCGGAGAAGTCGTATGCGATCTCCAGCGGGCCGAAACACTCCTCGCAGGCGAAGACCGGGCCGAGCGGAACACGGTGGCCGCATTCGCGGCAGGACAGCGCCGCGGCGGGACCGAGGTCGACGGTGGGGTTGCTGGTGCTGCTTTCGACAGTCTGCACAGCCATGTGAGGCGAGGCCCTTTCTCCTCATCTTCCTCACGACGCATCTCGCCGTGAGACGGAATTGGCACCTTCCCTAGCCGGGAGCCTCGCGGAACGATCGAGAACGATCTACGAGAACCGACTGGAGGGTTGCCGGGGCTTCAACGGGCCGTTTCCCTCTGCCCCTCTGGATGAGCTGTATGTGGTTGTTGTGCGGTGGTGAGAGCCGACGACCCCCGACATGCGATGGTCACCAGCGTTGTTCAAGACTGTAACCGAAGGCCAGGACAGTTGAGATAGTCGTCCGAACCGCGAGATGGATCACAGAAAACGTCCGCTCGCCGAGAGAACGCAGAGGAGCACCGGACTGTGCTGGAGGAAGTCGAGCGCTGGCTGAGCACCCGCTCCTGGTCGCTGGCCGACCGTCCGCTCCACAAGATCCTGGCCGCGAAGCGCGGCACGGGCCAGTCGATCAGTGTCGTGCTGCCCGCGCTCAACGAGGAGGAGACCGTCGGCGACATCGTCGCCGCGATCCGGCACGACCTCATGGAACAGGTCCCGCTGGTCGACGAGATCGTCGTGGTCGACTCCGGCTCGACCGACCGCACCTCCGAGGTGGCCGCCGCTGCGGGCGCCCGGGTGGCGCACCGCGACGCGATACTCGCGCGCATCCCGCCCGTCCCCGGCAAGGGCGAGGTGCTGTGGCGCTCCCTGCTCGTCACCCGCGGCGACATCGTCTGCTTCATCGACGCGGACCTGAGGGAGTTCTCCTCGGACTTCGTCACGGGCATCGTCGGCCCGCTGCTCACCGACCCCGACATCGCCCTCGTGAAGGGGATGTACGACCGTCCCCTGGGCAACGCGGCCGGGCAGGGCGGCCGGGTGACCGAGCTGATGGCCCGCCCGCTGCTGAACCTGCACTGGCCGCAGCTGGCCGGCTTCGTCCAGCCGCTCGGCGGCGAGTACGCGGCCCGGCGCTCGCTGCTGGAGCAACTGCCGTTCCCGGTCGGGTACGGCGTGGAGCTGGGCATGCTGGTGGACTCCTTGCATCTGGTCGGGCTCGACGCCCTCGCCCAGGTGGACGTCGGAGTGCGCAAGCACCGGCACCAGGACGGACAGGCGCTGGGCCGGATGGCGGCGGCGATCTACCGCACGGCCCAGCTGCGGCTGGCCCGCGGCCAGCTCGTCCGCCCCTGCCTCACCCAGTTCGAGCGGGTGGAGGACGGGTTCGAGCCGCGGACGTACTCCGTGGACACGGAGGAGCGGCCGCCGATGGTGGAGATCGCGGAGTACGCGGCCCGGAAGGTGGCCTGACCGTGGGATACGGCTGTATACGGTCCCGTTTCGGGCTCGAACCGTACGTTTGAGCGGATCAGGAGAGGGCTAGGTTGAGGCGTATGGCTTCGACGTACGGTCCTGCGCAGGTACTGGTCGCCTCCAACCGGGGCCCGGTCTCGTACGAGGTGCGTGACGACGGCTCGCTGCACGCCAGACGTGGTGGCGGCGGGCTCGTCTCCGGCCTCTCCGCGATCGGCCCGGACGCCGGCGCGCTGTGGGTGTGCTCCGCCCTCGGCGACGGCGACCGCGAGGCGGTGCGGCGCGGCGTCGGGGAGTCCGGCGTGCGGATGCTGGACATCGCGGCCGACGTGCACGCCGACGCGTACAACGGCGTCGCCAACTCCGTGCTGTGGTTCGTGCACCACATGCTGTACCAGACGCCGCTGGAGCCGGTCTTCGACGCGGAGTTCCGGCGGCAGTGGGCGTCGTACGAGGCCTACAACCGCTCGTTCGCCGAGGCGCTGGCCCAGGAGGCCGCCGAGGGTGCGGCGGTGCTGGTGCAGGACTACCACCTGACGCTGGTGCCGGGAATGCTGCGCGAGCTGCGGCCGGACGTGCGGATCAGCCACTTCTCGCACACGCCGTGGGCGCCGCCGGAGTACTTCCGGTTGCTGCCGGACGACATCGCCGGGCAGGTGCTGCGGGGCATGCTGGGCGCGGACCGGCTCGGCTTCCTCACCCGGCGGTGGGCGGACGCCTTCACGGCGTGCTGCGAGGCGTTCGCCGACGGGCTCGGCGAGACCCGGGTCGGCGTGCACGGGCTCGGGGCCGACGCCGACTTCCTGCGGCAGCGGTCGCACGAGCCGGACGTCGAGGAACGGATGACCGCACTGCGCACGGAGGTCGGCGAGGGCCGGAAGACAATCGTCCGTGTCGACCGGACGGAGCTGTCCAAGAACATCGTGCGCGGGCTGCTGGCCTACCGGCAGCTCCTCGACGACCGCCCCGAGTGGCGCGAACGGGTGGTGCACGTCGCCTTCGCCTACCCCTCGCGGCAGGACCTCGCCGTGTACCGCGACTACACGGCCGAGGTGCAGCGGGTGGCCGAGGAGATCAACGAGCGGTACGGGACGCCGGGCTGGACGCCGGTCGTGCTGCACGTGAAGGACGACTTCGCCCGCTCGCTGGCCGCCTACCGGCTCGCGGACGTGGCACTGGTGAACCCGATCCGCGACGGCATGAACCTGGTCGCCAAGGAGGTGCCCGTCGTCTCCGACGAGGGGTGCGCGCTGGTCCTGTCCCGGGAGGCGGGGGCCTACGAGGAGCTGCGCGAGGACGCGATCGGGGTGAACCCGTACGACGTCACCGGCACGGCCGAAGCGCTCCACGAGGCCCTGACGATGCGCCCCGCCGAACGCACCGAACGGGCCAAGCGGCTCGCGGCGACCGCCACGGCGCTGCCCCCGTCCCAGTGGTTCCTCGACCAGCTCCACGCCCTGCGGGACCGGCCGACGGACTGACCCCGCGGGCCTCAGGGCGCGGTCACGTCTTCAGATGGGCCGCGAGTCCCGCGAGCAGTTCCACGACGCCCTCCGGGCCCGCGACCACCAGGTCGGCGCGCTCCCGCAGTTCGGTCACCTCGTCGCTGCCGCTGCACACCAGCAGGCCGGGGGTGCCGTCGGAGCGGAGCGTGCCGACCGCCGCGTAGGCGGGGAGGTCGCCGAGGTCGTCGCCGGCATAGAGGACGGACTCGGCGCCCAGCTCCCGGACGTAGTCGAGCAGGGCCACGCCCTTGTCCATGCCGGGCGGGCGCAGTTCGAGGACCAGGCGGCCGGGCTCGACGATCAGGCCGTGCCGGGTGGCGAGGTCCGTCAGGGGGGTGCGCAGGGCCTCGAACGCGGCCTGCGGGTCCCCGGCACGGCGGGTGTGGACGGCGATCGCGCGGCCCTTGTCCTCGGTCCACGTGCCCGGCCCGGCGCCGGAGCGGTCGAGCAGTCCGGGCAGTTCCTCACGGACGGCGGCGACGCCGGGGTGCGGGGCGGGGGCGCTGACCTCGCCGCTGACCGCGTCCCAGCGCTCGGCCCCGTAGTGGCCGAGGACGACGAGGTGCTCCAGGCCGGGGACGCCCGCGAAGCCGCCGTGGCGTACGGCGACGTCGGCCGGGCGGCCGGTGACCACCGCGACGGCGGCCACCTTCGGGGCGAGGGCGGCGAGCGCCGGTACGGCGTCCGGGTGGGCTCGGGCCTGCTCGGGGTCGGGCACGATCGGGGCGAGGGTCCCGTCGAAGTCGAGCGCGATCACCGCCTTGCCGGGCCGCGCGAGGATCGCGTCGAGCCCGGCCCGCCCGGCGGAGGTGGCGGGCGTCGGGAGAGTCTTGCCGGTTTCGGTCTCGTGGCTGCCCATACGGCGACCTTATCGACCCGGTGCCCGCCCGGCGGTGCACGCCGGGCGGCCCTAGGCGCCGTCGGCCTGGCGCTCCGCACGGCGTCGCTCCCGTATCCGCCGCAGCCGGTTGACCGTCACCGGGTCGTGCGCCAGCGCGCGGGGGTCGTCGAGCAGGGCGTTGAGCAGCTGGTAGTAGCGGACGGGGGCCAGGCCCAGCTCCTCGCGTATCGCGCGCTCCTTGGCGCCGGGGCCCGGGAAGCCACGGCGCTCCAGGGCGAGGATGTCCTGTTCCCGTCGCGCGAGCTGCTCCCGGTCCATGCTCCGCACGGTAGCCGCCCCCACCGACAACGGCGCTACCCCGCCGCCGAGCTCTCCGCCGTCGTGGCCGTCGACTGCAGCTGGCCCAGGATCGCCGCCGGGCTCCCGCCCGGAGCCACGGCGGAGCCGATCCGCTTCTTGACCTCCGCGCTGATCGACGCCCAGGACGTCTTGCCCACGGGGTAGATCTCGGCAAGGGCGAGTTCGTCCAGGAAGGGCTTGAGGTCCCGGTCCTGCGCCGCGCCGCTCATCGCCTCGGAGGCGGGGTTGGTGACCGGCAGCAGGTCGTACTCGCGGGAGAAGTCGAGGACGTTCCGCTCGCTGTAGACGAAGTCGAGGAACTCGCCGACCTGTTCCTTGTGGCCGTTCTGCTTGAAGGCGAGCATCCAGTCGGCGACGCCCATGGTGGCCTTGGACTCGCCTTCCACGCCGGGCAGCGGCACCATGCCGTACCTCACGCCGTGCTTCTCGGCCATCTTCATCAGCGAGGGATGGCCGTTCAGCATGCCGACCTCGCCCTTGGCGAAGGCGGCGAAGGCGTCGGCCCGGTCGAGCTTGCCCGGGGCGACCGGCCCGGTGAGCTGCTCGCCGACCAGTTCGTCGCGCAGCCAGGTGAAGGTCGCGACGTTCTCCGCGGAGTCGATGGTGTACCTGCCGACCGGGTCGGTGTAGCCGCCGCCCCCGCTGAGCAGCCACAGCATGGTCTCGGCCTGCGCCTCCTCCGAGCCGAGCGGCAGCGCGTACGGGTACTTCACGCCGTCCGCCTTCAGCGCCTCGGCGGCGTCGGCCAGCTCCGCCCAGGTGGTCGGCGGGGTGAGGCCGGCCTCCTCGAAGAGGTCCTTGTTGTAGAAGAGCAGCCGGGTGGAGGCGGCGAACGGCATGCCGTACTGCACCCCGTTGACCTGTCCGGCTCCCGCGAAGGCGGAGGAGAAACCGGCCTGGACGGGTATGGAGAGCAGGTCGTCCGCGGTGTAGAGCAGATCGTCGGCCGCGTAGTCGGCGTACGCCCCGATCTGCGCCATGTCGGGCGCCTTCCCGGCGTCGACCATCTCCTTGACCTCGCGGTCGACGTCGCTCCAGGAGTACACGCTGACCTCGACCTGGACGCCGGGATGGTCGGCCTCGTAGGCGTCGACCAGCTTCGCCCAGTACTTCTTGGAGCTGTTCGCCGCGGTGTCGCCGTAGTCCGCGGCCACGAGTCTCAGCGTGACGTCGTCGGAACCTCCGGTGAGGCCGCAGCCACCCAGAACCGCCGTCATGCCCAGTGCGGACATCACCGCGATCATTCCTCTTCTGCCCCGCCGCTGCACGCTGTGGCCCACCTGTCCATACGTCGTTCACGTCGTCCGGATTACGGATTAAGGTCTACACCACGCAAGTGGACTAGACCTCTTCCGGGTGCACGGGCCACACTGTCCCCCGTGAGACACGTCATCGCCCTCGATGTGGGCGGCACCGGGATGAAGGCCGCCCTGGTCGGGGCGGACGGCACCCTCCTGCACCAGGCGCGCCGCGCCACCGGCCGCGCGCGCGGTCCCCAGGCGGTCGTCGACGGCATCCTCGACTTCGCCGCGGAACTCCACGCCCACGGCGACCGGCGCCTCGGCGCCCCCGCCGTCGCCGCCGGGGTGGCCGTGCCCGGCATCGTCGACGAACGGCAGGGCATCGCCGCCTACGCGGCCAAC
Organism: Streptomyces sp. NPDC059861; assembly: GCF_042731435.1. Classification (NCBI taxonomy): domain Bacteria; kingdom Bacillati; phylum Actinomycetota; class Actinomycetes; order Kitasatosporales; family Streptomycetaceae; genus Streptomyces; species Streptomyces sp. NPDC059861. The sequence continues at coordinate 132,132 of NZ_JBHWJQ010000007.1, forward strand.
CTAGGCTGGCGTGACGTACCGCTGCGCGCCCTGCTCACCGAGCGGCTCGGCGGCCTGCCTGTCGCCCTCGGCCACGACGTGCGCACCGGCGGCCTCGCCGAGGGCCGGATCGGCGCCGGCCGGGGCGCCGACCGCTTCCTGTTCGTGGCGCTCGGCACCGGCATAGCGGGCGCCATCGGCATCGACGGCCGGGTGGAGTCGGGCGCGCACGGCTTCGCGGGCGAGATCGGCCATGTCGTCGTACGCCCCGGCGGCACCCCCTGTCCCTGCGGCCAGCACGGCTGCCTGGAGCGGTTCGCCTCGGCGTCGGCGGTCAGCGAGGCGTGGGCCGCAGCGACCGGCGACCCCCAGGCGGACGCCGCGGACTGCGCGAAGGCGGTCGAGTCCGGCGACACCCGCGCCGCGCAGGTCTGGCAGCAGGCCGTCGACGCCCTCGCCGACGGGCTGGTCACCGCCCTCACCCTGCTGGACCCGCGCACGCTCGTCATCGGTGGCGGGCTCGCGGAGGCGGGGGAAACCTTGTTCACACCACTGCGCGACGCGGTCCAGCAGCGCGTCACCTTCCAGAAGCTGCCGACGATCATCCCCGCGGCCCTCGGGGACACCGCGGGTTGCCTGGGAGCCGGCTTGCTGGCCTGGGATCTCCTCGACTCCACCGACCGTACGGAGGTAACGACCTGATGGCCGCCGACCCAGGGGCGCGGGGAACTGCGCGACCAGCCCCCACGCACCCGCAGACGCCTCCCGACGTCTCGATCCTCACAGGTGCCCGCGTAGTTCTCCCCACGGGAGTCGCCGACGACGGCCAGGTGGTCGTCCAGGGTGGTCGCATCGCCGCCCATGCCCCGGCCGGCGCAGAGGTGATCGACCTCGCCGGCCACTGGATCGTGCCCGGCTTCGTGGACATCCACAACCACGGCGGCGGCGGAGCCTCCTTCACCTCGGGCACCGTCGACGAGGTCCTCCACGGCATCCGCACCCACCGCCTGCACGGCACGACGACGCTGGTCGCCTCCGCGGTCACCGGCGACATGGACTTCCTCACCCACCGCGCCGGCCTGCTGTCCGAGCTGGCCGAGCAGGGCGAGATCGCCGGCATCCACTTCGAGGGCCCGTTCATCTCGCCGTGCCGCAAGGGCGCACACTCCGAGGAGCTGCTGCGCGACCCGCAGCCGGCGGACGTGCGCAAGCTGATCGACGCGGCACGCGGCCAGGCCAGGATGCTGACCCTCGCCACCGAACTGCCGGGCGGCATCGACTCCGTACGGCTGTTGGTGGAGCACGGCGTGATCGCGGCGGTCGGGCACACGGACGCGACGTACGAGCAGACCGTCGAGGCCGTCGACGCTGGCGCGACGGTCGCCACGCACCTCTTCAACGCGATGCCCGCGCTCGGCCACCGCTCCCCCGGCCCGATCGCCGCCCTGCTGGAGGACGAGCGCGTCACCGTCGAGCTGATCAACGACGGTACGCATCTGCACCCGGCCGCCCTGGAGCTGGCGTTCCGTCACGCGGGCGCTGAGCGGGTCGCGTTCATCACGGACGCGATGGACGCGGCCGGCTTCGGCGACGGCCGCTACATGCTGGGCCCGCTGGAGGTCGAGGTCAGCGAGGGCGTGGCCCGGCTGGTCGAGGGCGGCTCGATCGCCGGCTCCACGCTCACCCTGGACCGGGCCTTCAAGCGGGCGGTGACGATCGACCGGATCCCGGTCGAGGACGCCGTACGGGCCCTGTCCGCCAACCCGGCGCGGCTGCTGGGGATGGACGACAGGATCGGCTCCCTGGAGCCCGGCAAGGACGCCGACCTGGTGATCCTGGACGCCGGCTTCGAACTCAAGGGCGTGATGCGCCGGGGAGAATGGGTGGTCGGTCCCCAACTGGACTGAATGTTCCGCCAGTAGAGAGACGGTGGCCGCCCCGGGGGCTGGGCGGTCCGCCGTCTGTTTGGCATGATCGACCCTCCGGAAAACGAGAAACACACCCTCGGGGGAGGTCGGCACGGGTGATCCTCACGGTCACGCTGAACACCGCTCTCGACATCACCTACCGCGTACGGTCCCTGCGGCCCCACGCCACCCACCGCGTCTCGGAGGTGACCGAACGCCCCGGCGGCAAGGGCCTCAACGTGGCTCGTGTGCTGGCCGCGCTCGGCCACGAGGTGACGGTCACCGGGTTCACCGGCGGCGGCACCGGGAGGATCGTCCAGGAGCGGCTCGCGGCCACGCCCGGCGTGGTCGACGCGCTGGTCCCGACCGGCGGCGCGACCCGGCGCACGATAGCGGTGGTCGACGAGCGCACCGGCGACACGACGCAGCTCAACGAACCCGGCCCGGCGATCACGCCGCCCGAGTGGTCCGCCTTCCAGGAGGCCTACGAGGACCTGCTCGCGCCGGCCTCGGCGGTCGCCCTGTGCGGCAGCCTGCCGCCGGGGGTGCCGGTGGGCGCGTACGCGGGCCTGATACGCGCCGCCCGCGCGGCGGGCATACCCGTGCTGCTGGACACCAGCGGCGAGCCGCTGCGCCGGGGGGTCGCCGCCCGGCCCGACGTCGTCAAACCCAACACCGACGAACTGGCCGAACTCACCGGCTCGCACGAGCCGTTGCGCGGCGCCCAGGCCGCCCGCCGGCGCGGGGCCCACGCGGTCGTCGTCTCACTGGGCCCGGAGGGCCTGCTGGCGGCCACCGCGGAGGGCACCTGGCGTGCGACCCCGCCGGCCCGGGTGCACGGCAATCCGACCGGAGCCGGTGACTCCGTCACGGCGGGCCTCCTGGCCGGGCTGGTCGAACGCCGACCGTGGCCGGAGCGCCTGGCCCACGCGGTCGCACTCGCGACGGCCACGGTGCGCGCCCCGGTCGCGGGCGAGTTCGACCTGGGGACCTACGAGGAACTGCTGGGGCGGGTCGCGGTGACCGGGGAGGTCAGCGCGGCCTGAGCGCCGGGCGTGGCTACTCGACCCAGCCCTTGACGAGCCACACCTGGTCGAGGTTGGCGTCGCACTGGTTGCCCTGCTCGCAGGAGATCTTGACGGTGTTCGTGCCCTTGTTGAGCTCGACGTAGTTGTACGTCCGCGTCCAGCCCTTGGCGTAGTCGCCCTCGGCGGCGTTCGCGTAGTTCTTCATCTTGACCGGCGCGGACGAGGCGGTGCCGTTGACCGTGAGGGTGGCGTCGGCGTCCTTGCCCGGTACGCCGTAGCCGACGTACAGGGTGTACTTGCCGGAGTCGGGGATGCCGTTGACGGTCCAGGTGACCGAGGCGCCGACGGCGTTGAAGCCCGTCACGTAGACGCCGCCGTCGGCCTTGGCGCCCTCGATGTCGGACGCCGTGGTGGCGCCGCCGCCGAGCTGGAGGGCCTTGGCGTCGATCGTCGGCAGGTCGACCTCGCTGTCCGCGCTGCTCTCCCCGGACGGGGTGGACTCCGCGCTCTGCGAGGTGGACGGGGCGACGGTCGGGTCGTCGCCGGCGTTCTTGTCGTCGTCGCCGCCCAGCATGGCCACGCCGATGCCGATGACGACCGCGGCGACCACCGCGATCGCGCCGATCAGCAGGCCCTTGGTGTTGGGTCCGCGACCGCGGCCGCCGCCGCCCGAGCCGTGCCCGGGCATCGGCGACTGGGTGGTCTGCGCGCCGCCCGGGAACGTCTCGGGTGCGGCGTAGTGCGCGTTCGGCCGGCCGTAGGTGCCCTGCGGCTGCTGCGGCGGCACGTTCGGCTGCCCGTAGGCCTGCTGACCGTACGGCCGCTCGCCGACCGTACGCACCCTGCTGACCGAGTTCGGGTAGCCGTAGCCGCCGGACGGGGGCTGGGCGCCGTTGGCCTGACCATCGGCGTAGAGGTAGCCGAACGGGTCGTCGTCCTCGGGCGTGCTCGCGCCGTTGTTGCCGGGCGTCATCCCTTGGTACTCCTCAACAGGTGCGGAACGGATGCGTACGTGTGGTGAGAATGGCGAGCCTACCCGCTCCCGGTGGCCCAAACGGGTGACCCGGGTCGCATCACCCCACCGACCTGCGGATCATCCCGCGCGTCGATGTTGTTTGGGACGAGACCGTTTCTCGACGTACATCCGTTCATCGGCGGATTTCAGCACCTCGTCCGCCGTCATGCCGCAGTGCGCCCAGCCGATGCCGAAACTCGCCCCGACCCGTACGGCCCGGCCCTCGGCCCGGATCGGCTGGATGATCTCGTTGCGCAGCCGTACGGCGAGGTCCTGGGCGTCGGCCCGGCCGAGCCCGTCGGCGAGGATCACGAACTCGTCGCCGCCGAGCCGGGCGACCGTGTCGCCGTCGCGGACGCCGTTGCCGAGCCGCCGGGCGACCTCGATGAGCACCGCGTCGCCCGCGTTGTGCCCGAACCGGTCGTTGATCGACTTGAAGCCGTCGAGGTCGCAGAAGAGCACCGCGAGCCCCTTGGTGCCGTCGTCCTGTTCACCCTCGGGGGCGACGGTGTGCACATGGTGGTCGTAGACCTCGTACGAGTCCCCGCCGCCCGGCACGAAGTCGAAACCGTGCCCGCCGGCGTCGTAGACGGGGTGCTCGAAGGCGGCGTCCTGCGACTCGAAGGCGCCGTGGTAGCCGGTCTGCGGGCGCTGGCAGAGCCGGGCCGCGAGGCGGGAGCGCAGCTCGGCGGAGTTCGGCAGGCCGGTGAGGGAGTCGTGGGAGGCGCGGTGGGCGAGCTGGAGCTCGCGGCGCTTGCGCTCCTCGATGTCCTCGACGTGCGTGAGCAGGAAGCGGGGGCCGTCGGCGGCGTCGGCGACGACGGAGTTGCGCAGGCTGACCCAGACGTAGGTGCCGTCCCGCCGGCCCAGGCGCAGCTCGGCCCGGCCGCCCTCGGCGGAGGTGCGCAGGAGCGTGCCTATGTCCTCGGGGTGGACGAGGTCGGAGAAGGAGTAGCGGCGCATCGCGGACGCGGGACGGCCGAGGAGGCGGCACAGGGCGTCGTTGGTGCGGAGTATGCGGCCGTGCTGGTCGCCGCCCATCTCGGCGATGGCCATGCCGGAGGGGGCGTACTCGAACGCCTGCCGGAAGCTCTCCTCGCTCGCCCGCAGGGCCTGCTGCTCGCGCTCCAGGCGGACCAGGGCGCGCTGCATATTCGCGCGTAGACGCGCGTTGCTGATCGCGATGGCGGCCTGGAAGGCGTACATCTGGAGCGCCTCGCGGCCCCAGGCGCCGGGCCGGCGGCCGTTGCGCGGGCGGTCCACGGACAGGACGCCGATCAGCTCGCCGGACGCGGGGCCGCCCTGGGCGCCGGGCGCGTACATCGGGGCGAAGAGACGGTCGGAGGGGTGCCACTCGTCCTCGAAGCGCGGCGCGGGCCCCTCGGTGTACCACTGCGGGACGTCGTCGTCGTCGAGGACCCAGCCCTCGGTGTGCGGTATGAAGACGAGGTCGCCCCACTGCTCGCCCATGCCCAGCCGGCGCTCCCAGGACTCGCGGGAGCCGGCACGGCCGGTGATGAGCGCCTCGGCGGCGGGGTTGCCGGAGAAGGCCGCGACGACGAGGTCGCCGTCGGGGCGTACGAGGTTGACGCACGCCAGCTCGAAGCCGAGAGCGCTGACGACCCCGTTCGCGACCGTCTGCAGTGTGTCCGCCAGGCTGCGGGCCGTGTTCATGTCGGCCATGACCTCGTGCAGTTGCCGCAGGGACGCAAGGCGGACGTACGGCTCCGACTCGGTCTCCATGCTCGCCCTCCCCCCGAGTTCTCGCAGCGAATCAAGGGTTCTCTTCGGCGCCCTTTTCTGAGTGGTGCCCTTACAGCTTCCGGTACAGCTTCCCGCCACTGAATCACAGCGCGCTGCCCACTCGGTACACAGGGTCAACAATTAATGCCCCTTGTGACTCAAGTCACAGTAGAAGATGAACAATTGAGTGGAGTTTCTGCGTTTTTCCCGTGCGTTTAACGAACGCAAAATATGTGCGAGTGTCCATCAAGTGTCCATCGCCGCCCGGCAGGGACCATTGCCGTCCGTCGCGGTCCGTCGCAGGTCCTAGGACCGCCTTCGGGCCGAGGTCCGATGCGGCGCGCACGCACCGGAGATTAGCGTTTCCGGTGTGCCGAACACACACGCAGCCGCGCCGCCCGTCACTGTTCCCGCCCAGCCCGCCCCGGCATCGCCCGTTGGGCATGCTGTGGGGGTGACCGACGACGAGTTCCGTGCCGCGATGTCCCGGCTGGCCGCAGGGGTGGTCCTGGTGACCGCGTGCGAGCCCCCGCTCGACCCCGACGACCCGCAGGCGCCGGTCGGCGAGGACGTCGGCATGACGGCGACGGCCTTCATGTCCGTCTCCCTCGACCCGCCCCTGGTCATGGTCAGCCTCCGGGACGGCTCCCGCATGGACGACCTGCTCGACGAGCAGCCCCAGTGGGCCGTCTCCGTCCTCTCCGAGAGCCAGCGGCACATCGCCGGCCGGTTCGCCATGAAGGGCCGCATCAGCGACCGCCTGCTGTTCGAGGACATCCCGTACGTCCGCGGCCAGGTGACCGGCGCGCCGCTGGTGGGCGGCGCGCTGGCGACGCTGGAGTGCCGGACGGAGCAGCGGGTTCCGGCCGGGGACCACACGCTGGTGATCGGGCGGGTCCTGACGGCTCGGGTGCCCAGTGCGGACGGCGGTCCGCTGATGTACTTCAAGGGGCGGTACCGGCACCTGGGGTGAGCCGCGGCGGCCTTCGCCCGCCGCCGGCCGGGCCGCTACGCCACGGTGACGTCGATCCGGGACAGCCGTTCGACGTCGCTGACGATCTCGATGACGGCGATCCGCTCCCGTACGAAGGTGAAGCGCAGCACCTGCACCAGCCGCTGCCCGTCGTCCGAGAACACCACCAGCCCCGGGGCCCCGTCGAGCAGGGCGTGCCGGGCGACGCGGGCGAGGTGCGCGAAGCGCGTGGCGCCGGACGCGACCGCGGCGGCCCCGATGGTCACGCCGGTCTCGCCCCGGGCCGTGACATCCGGGTCGAGCACTCGCAGCAGCCCGTCGAAGTCGCCGCCCCGCGAGGCGGCGAGAAAGGCGTCGACGACCGCCCGTTGCCGCGCGAGGTCCGCGCCGGGCGCCGGAGCCCCCTGCACCCGCCGCCGCGCCCTGCTGACCAGCTGCCGCGCCGCCGTCGGCGTCCGTCCCACGATGGTGGCGACCTCCTCGTAGGGCACCGCGAACATGTCGTGCAGCACGAAGGCGAGCCGTTCGGCGGGGGTGAGCGTGTCGAGCACGACCAGCAGGGCGATACCCACGGAGTCGGCGAGGAGGGCGTCGTACTCGGGGTCGGGGACGCCGGCCGGGGTGGCGGCGGGGACGGGGGCGCCGGTGTCCAGGGACTGCTCCAGCGACTCCTCGGCACGGGACTTGCGGGAGCGAAGCATGTCGAGGCAGATCCGTCCGACGACGGTGGTGAGCCATCCCCCGAGGTTGTCCACCTCACGCGTGTCGCTGCGGCTCAGCCGGAACCAGGCCTCCTGCACGGCGTCGTCCGCCTCGGCGAGGGAGCCGAGCATGCGGTGGGCGACGGCACTCAGATGCGTGCGGTGCGCCTCGAAACGCTCGGCAAGGAAGTCGTGTTCGCCGCTCATGGTCCCGTTCACCAGCCCTCGTCGTGGATGCCCTCGGGACCATGACGGAGGGCGTGCGGAAAATGTGACGGGAGGCCTCGGGCCAGGGAGCGGAATCTCCCGCCGGGCGGGTCGGGCGCCGCTGTATTTTTGTTCAGTACATGCTGACCAATTGTTTAGTAGCCATTGCTCACTCACCATCGCAACGACTGCTCGGCCACACGCACAACCACTGATCGTTTCGTATTACACACTGACCTTTGGTCAATGCACACCGACCGTTGGTCAATGCCAGTCGCGGCCGGTCCGCCCCCGCTTGGTATCGGACCGCTGCTTCTTCTCCCGGAGCCGGCGTTCGTTGATGCCGCGTGGGACACGGGTCGGTCTGCGGGGCTTGGGCGGGGGCGCGGTGGCCTCGGCGAGGAGGGCCGCGAGGCGCACGGCGGCGGCTTCGCGGTTGCGCCACTGGGAACGGTGCTCGGAGGCGCGGACGGTGACGACCCCGTCGACGAGCCGGCCCTCCAGCCGCTCCAGGGCGCGCCGCTTCCACACCTCGGGCAGGGCCTCGGTGGCGGCGAGGTCGAAGCGCAGCTCCACGCTGGTGTCGCTGGTGTTGACGTGCTGGCCACCGGGCCCGGACGAGCGCGAGAAACGCCACTGGAGCTCGGTCTCGGGCAGTGAGACGGAGCCGCGGATGACGTGAGGACGACCGGACATGACTGACATGTTCCCGCCTGGACGGGGTCGGAGTCACCCGAATATCGTCACCGGACGCGGCAGCCGGGTAAAGAAAGTAAAGCGCGGGGAACCCTTGGCACCACCCCCGGCGTTCATAGGGGTAGCTGTAGCTTCAGCAACGGCACCGCATAGCGCACGCTTCGAGGGAAGGAACTCCCGACCATGGCTGTAAGCCTGTCCAAGGGTGGCAACGTCTCGCTCACCAAGGAGGCTCCGGGCCTGACCGCCGTCACCGTGGGCCTCGGCTGGGACGTCCGGAGCACCACCGGTACCGACTTCGACCTCGACGCGTCCGCGATCGCGGTCAACTCGCAGGGCAAGGTCTTCTCCGACCAGCACTTCGTCTTCTTCAACAACAAGCAGACCCCGGACCAGACGATCGTCCACACGGGTGACAACCGCACGGGCGAGGGCGCGGGCGACGACGAGCAGATCAACGTCAACCTGGTCGGCCTCCCCGCCGACATCGACAAGATCGTCTTCCCGGTCTCGATCTACGACGCGGAGAACCGCTCGCAGAACTTCGGCCAGGTCCGCAACGCCTACATCCGCATCATCAACCAGGCCGGCGACGCGGAGATCGCCCGCTACGACCTCTCGGAGGACGCGGCCACCGAGACCGCCATGGTCTTCGGCGAGCTCTACCGCAACGGCGCCGAGTGGAAGTTCCGCGCCGTGGGCCAGGGCTACGCCTCGGGTCTGGTGGGCATCGCCCAGGACTTCGGCGTGAACGTCTGAGCGACGGCCACACCGACAGCCTGACCACCGGGCCCCCCAGCGACTGCGCTGGGGGGCCCGGGGCGTGCGTGGCCTCATCGCCGTGCGGGCTTCCCCTCCCCGTACAGCCACTCCTCCCAGACGCCGTCGAAGTTCTTCTCGGGCGCCCGTTCCTCGACGTATCTCGTGAAGTCCTCCGTGCTCGCGTTTCCGTGGCGGTGGGCCGTGGCCCAGTCGCGGAGCAGGGCGTCGAACGCGGTGTCGTCGGCGAGGGTCTGGCGGATCCTGTGGAGGACCATCGCGCCGCGGCCGTAGACCGGGCGGCCGGAGATGTGCTCGGCGCCCGGGGGATTCGCGGGCGGGAAGAGCCAGACGGCCGCGTTCTCCTCGGGAGTGCTGTAGCGCGTTCCGGCATGGAGCTCGTCGAAGGTGTGCTGGGCGGTGTCACCGCCGTGGTCCTCCGCCCACAGCCACTCCGCGTACGTCGCGAAGGCCTCGTTGAGCCACATGTCCTGCCAGGACTCGGGGCTGACGGAGTTGCCGTACCACTGGTGGGCGATCTCGTGGACCAGGAGCGGGACATCGGGGGTGCCGGGGAAGAAGGGGCGGGTCTGGGTCTCCAGGGCGTAGGCGGCGTCCCCCGGGCGGGCGACGATCGCGCCGGTGGAGGCGAAGGGGTACGGGCCGAAGCGGTCCTCCGCCCAGGCGAGCACCTCGGGGATACGTGCCAGGACCTCGCGGCTCGCGGCGGCCTCGGCCGGGTCGACCGCCGTGTACACGGGCAGGCCGTCCGGGGTCGCCGTGCGGCCGATGTCGTAGCGGCCGACGGCGAGGGTGGTGAGGTAGCTCGCCATGGGCCGGTCCGTGTGCCAGTGAGTGGTCGTGCGGCCGTCGGTGGTGCGCTCGCTGCGCAGCTCGCCGTTGGAGACCGCTCGCAGGCCCTTCGGGACGGTGACCTCGATGTCGTACGTCGCCTTGTCCGAGGGGTGGTGGTTGCCGGGGTACCACGCCATCGAACCGACCGGCTCGCCCAGCGCCAGCGCGCCGTCCGCCGTCGGCAGCCAGCCCTCCTCCGAACCGTCCGGGTCGGTGATCGTCACCGGGCTGCCGGAGTAGCGGACCGCCACACGGAAGCTACGGCCCTCGGTGAGATCGTCGTGGGGACGGACGGTCAGTTCCTGCCCGGCGCGGTTCCAGCGGGCGGCGGTGCCGTCGACGGTGACCTTCTCGACGCGCAGTCCCCGGAGGTCGAGGTTGAAGGCGGAGAGGTCCTGGGTGGCACGGGCGGTGATCGTCGTACGGGCGGTGAGGTGGCGGGTGCCGGGCGTGTAGGACAGGGCCAGGTCGTAGTGGGTGACGTCGTAGCCGCCGTTGCCGGCCTTCGGGAAGTACGGGTCGTGCAGGCCCGAGCCGCCGGGGGCGCCGCCCTCGACGCCGGTGCTCGCACACGCGGTCAAGGCGAGCGCGAGGAGGGCGGCGGGGACAACCGGTGCGAAACGGAACACGTCATTGATCCTACGAGTGGCGTGACACCATCGCGTACGTGCTCGACATCGGCTACGCCCTCTCCAACCGCTTCCCGGACCCGCCCCAGACCGACTACCGCCGCGCGGACGTACACGCCCTGCGGCACGACCTGTTCTGCGGTGACGTCTATCTCGCCGAGACAAAGTCGGACCGGGAGCTGTCCACAGCCTGGGGATGGGTGCCGGTGCTCGACTTCGCGTGGGCGCTGTGCGACATCGTCGAGCAGCTGGACCGCGACCCGGCCGGCTCCCGCGCCTCGCGCCCCCAGCACGCGGAGCTGGACTTCACCGAGTCCACCGACCGTCTGCTCTTCGAGCGCCGCTTCGGCTGGGTCGACGTGGAGGCCGACTGGCAGCCGGCCGAGGAGCCGCCGCTCACCTTCTCCCACACCGAACTCCGGCGCGAGGCACGCGACTTCCTGCACGATCTGGTCGCCGACCTGTGCGACCTGCACGAGGACCTGGCGGAGAACCCGGCGATCTGGTCGTTGCAGGCGAGGTTCCCGAGGGTGCCGTGACGCCGGGAGGGGCGGCGCCTCCGACGCGCCCTCCGCCCGGCCGACCCCGCAGGTCACGTCACCCTCTCAGGTCCCCCACCCCCGAAGGCCACCGACTCCCCCGCACGCCGTTACCCCACTTCCACCCTGATCCCCAACGCCCCCGCCAGCACCGGCGCCAGTTCCACCAGTTGGCCCGCGCTGATCACCGCGCCCGACAGGCGGTCCACCCCCCGCGTGATCTCCAGGGGCACCGCCCCACGCAGGTCCACGTCCGTCAGGGTCGCCGTGCTGAAGTCCGCCCCCTTCAGCGCGCAGTCCGCGAACTCGACGCGCTCCAGCGACGCGCCTCCGAAGTCCGGCTCCACCAGGACGCACCCCTCGAAGACCACGTCCTTCAGCCGGGCCCCCCGCAGGTTCAGATAGTCGAGCTTGCCGCCCTGGATCAGGACGCGTTCCAGCACGGCACCGTGCAGTTGCGTACCGCCCAGGCGGGCGTCGCGCAGCTCGACGTCGCGCAGGGTGGCCTCCGCCAGGTTCGTCCCCACGCCGCGCGGAGCGGTGAGCACCGAGTCCAGGAAGCGCGCCCGGTGCAGTCGCGTCTCGTCCAGCGCGCACCCCGTCAACGCGCAGTCCATGAAGCGGGCGCCCCCGCCGTCCTGCCCGCCCAGCTCCGCGTCCCGGAACGCCAGCCCGTCGTAGTCCCCGTCCGGCTCCAGACCACCCCCCTCGTACGCCTCCAGCCCCGGGAGCCGCAGCTCCGGTCGCCGTGCCGCCTTCACGCCGCCCGCCACTCGCCTCACCATGCCCACCATCCTGCACCCCACCACTGACACTCGCCCTGAGCTGCGAAGACGCGCCGCCTCAGGGGCTGAAGACGCCCTCACCTCAAGGACAAGCGCCCCGGCTCCCGCCCTCGATGTCACATTCGGGGCCCGGCCTCCCGTCGTACTCCCGGAAACAGAAAGGCGAACCCGAGCAAGGGAGACCGACCCATGCCCCACCTCACCGTCGTCGGCGGCGGCTTCGCCGGCCTCACCGCCGCCATCACCGCCGCCGAAGCGGGCGCCAAGGTCACCGTCCACGAAGCCCACCACACCCTCGGCGGCCGGGCCCGCACCGCGCAGGGCCCGTACCGGACGAACGAGGGTCCGCACGCCCTCTACAAGGGCGGCCCGCACTGGACCTGGCTCGCGCGGCGCGACCTGATCGGCCCCCTCGCTCCCCTCCCGCCGCTGGAGGCCACCCGGCTGCGGCTACGCCACAAGGGCGTTCTGCGCCGCGTCCCGCCCCTCGGCATGCTGAAGCTGCTGCGCCGCCCCGCCCGGCGGGCCCCCGTCGACGTCGACTTCCTGACCTGGGCCACAGAGCAGGTGGGCGAGGAGGGCGCGCGGGCCGCCGCCCACTACGCGGCCGTCGCCCTCTTCCACCACGACCCCGGCGTCCTGTCCGCCGCGTTCGTGCACGAACGGCTGCGCCGTTCCACCGCGTTGCCGCCCGAGGCGCACTATCCGCGCGGCGGCTGGGCGAGCCTCGTCGACCGGATGGCCGCCCGCGCCTGGAACCTGGGCGTGCGCATCGAGACCCTGTCCCGCGTCAGCACCCTCCCCACCGACGCACCGGTGATCGTCGCCACCTCCCTCGACGCCGCCCGCCACCTCCTCGGCGACGACTCGCTGACGTGGCCGAGCGGTCGTACCACCCTCATCGACCTCGCCGTACGCACCCGCCGCGGCGACCCCTTCGTCGTCAGCGACCTGGACGCGACCGGCTGGCTCGAACGCTTCACCGCGCAGGACCGCACCCTCGCCCCCGCCGGCGAGCAGCTCGTCCAGGGCCAGATCCCGATCGCCCCGCACGAGTCCCGCGCCGACGGCATCGCCCGCGCCGAGCAGTTGCTCGATCTCGCCTACGACGGCTGGCGCGACCGCGTCACCTGGCGGCGCGAGGCGCTCGCAGGCGGCCGTACCGGCGCCGTCGACCTGCCCGGCACCACCTGGCGCGACCGGCCCGCCGTGGACCGGGGCGACGGTGTGTACCTGGCGGGCGACCAAGTCGCCGCGCCCGGCGTCCTGTCGGAGGTGTCCTTCAACAGCGCGCTGACCGCCGTGTCCCTGGCGCTCGGGCAGCAGGGCCCTCGATCACTTGACCTCAAGCATGCTTGAGGTTGAACAGTGGCGGAGACAGCCATCCGCCCGCCCCAGGGGGACCCCATGCACGCCATCCGCCTCCACGCCTTCGGCCCCGCCGCGAACCTCACCGCCGAGGAGGTCGACGATCCCGTACCGGCCCCCCACCAGGTCCGTATCGCCGTCGCAGCCGCCGGCGTCCACCTGCTCGACGCGGCGATCCGCGCCGGCCACGCCGGGCCCGGCCCGGCGCCCACCCTGCCCACGATCCCGGGACGCGAGGTCGCCGGCGTCGTCGAGTCGCTCGGCGAGGGCACCGACGACGCATGGCTCGGCAAGCGTGTCGTCGCGCACCTGGGCTTCGTCCCCGGCGGCTACGCCGAACTCGCCGTGACCGACGCCGGCCGTCTGCACGAGGTCCCGGCGGGTCTCGGCTTCGCCGAGGCCGTCGCCATGATCGGCGCAGGGCGTACGGCGATGGGCATCGTGCAGTTCGCCGAACCGGGCCCGGGCGACGTGGTCGTGATCCCGGCGGCCGCCGGCGGTCTCGGCACCCTCCTCGTGCAGTACGCCAAGAACGCGGGGGCCACCGTCGTCGGCCTGGCCGGCGGCCCCGAGAAGACGGAGCGGGTCGCCGCGAACGGCGCCGATCTCGCCGTCGACTACCGGGACCCCTCCTGGCCGGAGAAGGTCAGGGCGTACGACGGCAAGGTCACGATCGTCTACGACGGTGTCGGCGGCGACATCGCCCGTACGGCCGTCGGTCTGCTCGCCCCCGGCGGCGGGCACGTGGTCTTCGGCTGGTCCGCCGAGGGCATCGCCGGCGAACCACTGGTCGTGGAGGGGGTGACCGTGCAGGTCCTGGGCCCGGCGATGCTGGAGAAGGCGGGCGGCCCGAACCCGATCCGCACCCTGGAACTCCGGTCCATCGCCGAGGCCGCCGCGGGCCGGCTGAGACCGGCCGTGCACCGCTTCCCGCTCGCCGAGGCCGCCGCCGCGCATCACGCGCTGGAGAACCGGGGCACCACCGGCAAGGTGGTCCTGGAGCCCTGACCGCGACTGCCGCACCGGACGGGCCCGACGGCAAAGACCTGACCAGGAGGGGCGTGGCATCCGGTGCGGTAGGTCATGATTCATGGTCTTCTGTCCGCGTGACCGAGCCTCGGACGAGTAACCCCACAGCTTCCGCGGAGACCGACCCCCACCGCTGGTGGGGGCTGGTGGTGATCGCCCTCGCCCAGCTGATGGTCATCCTCGACTCGACGATCGTCAACATCGCGCTGCCGTCCGCCCAGGACGAGCTGGGGATGTCCGACGGCAACCGCCAATGGGTGATCACCGCGTACACCCTCGCCTTCGGCGGTCTGCTGCTGCTCGGCGGCCGGATCGCCGACCTCGTCGGCCGCAGGCGCACCTTCGCCTTCGGGCTGGTCGGCTTCGCCGCCGCCTCCGCGCTGGGCGGCGCCGCCGTCAGCCCGGGGATGCTGTTCGGCGCGCGGGCGCTGCAGGGCGCCTTCGCGGCCGTGCTGGCACCGTCCGCGCTGAGCCTGCTCGCCACGACGTTCACCGACCCCAAGGAGCGCGGCAAGGCCTTCGGCATCTTCGGCGCCCTGGCCGGCAGCGGCTCCGCCATGGGCTTCATCGTCGGCGGGCTCTTCACCGAGTACCTCAACTGGCGCTGGTGCCTCTTCGTCAACACCCCCATCGCGATCCTCGCGCTGATCGGCGCCTTCGTCGTCCTTCGCGACCGCCCCGGACGCCCGGGAGCCCGCCTCGACGTCCCCGGTGTGCTGCTCGGCTGCTCGGGTCTGGCCGCGATCGTCTACGGGTTCAGCGAGGCCGAGTCGCACGGCTGGGCCGACCCGTTCGTCCTCGGCCTGCTCGCGGTGGGGCTCGCGCTGCTGGTGGCCTTCGTCTGGTGGCAGGCCAGGGCGCCCATGCCGCTGCTGCCGCTGCACATCGTCAAGGACCGCAACCGCGCGGGCTGCTTTCTGACGATGATGCTGGCCATCATGGGCATGTTCGGCCTGTTCCTCTTCATGACCTACTACCTGCAGAGCGTCCTGGGCTACTCCCCGGCGCGGGCGGGCCTGGCCTTCGTCCCCCTCACGGCCGCGACTGTCATCGGCTCCACCCAGATCGCGGGCCGTCTGCTCCCGTACGTCCAGCCGCGCGCCCTGATGGCCCCGGGCATGGTCCTGTCCGCGACCGGCATGGCGTTCCTCACCCGGCTCACCGTGGACTCGGCGTACGTCGTCGAGATCCTCCCGGGCCTGCTCCTGGTGGGCCTCGGCATGGGGCTGACGTACATGCCGGTGTTCGCCACGGTGACGGCCGGGGTGGCCCCGCAGGACTCGGGCGTCACCTCGGCGACCCTCAACACCTCGCAGCAGGTGGGCGGTTCGATCGGTACGGCGCTGCTGAACACCATCGCCAACACCAGCACCGCCGGCTACCTCACCGCCCACCTCACCGCCTCCGCCCGGCCCGCGGAGGTGACCCGCGAGGCGGTCGTCCACGGCTACACGGTCGCCCTGTGGTGTGCCTCCGGCCTCATGCTGCTGGCCGGCGCGATCACGGCCGTGATGGTCACGGTGAAGCCTCCCAGGCGCGCGGCGCCGACGAAGGCGCCGGTCCCGGAGGCGGCCGGCTAGCGGCGCTTCAGGCCGCCCCGACCGCGGCGCGGCCGGCACCCCGCCGGTCGGCCGGTACACCGCCGGTCGGCCGGTACACCGTCCGGTCAGCCGGTACACCGTCCGTTCGGTCCCCGCCGCCCGCCCCTTCATGGCCCCGCGCGCGACCGGCAACCCCTTACGCGCTGTCCCGCAGCCGCCGCGCGATCTCCAGCTGCTCGGCCTGAACCGGCCGGCCGTCCTTGATCTCCCACAGGGTGTTCTGCAGCACGCGCGCGAGGGTCCAGGCGCGGGCACGCGCGCGCTCCAGGCCGAGTACGTCCGTCATGGCGTCGAACCGCCAGCGGACCTCCTCGGCCTCGAAGCGGTTGTCGATGGCGGGCAGCAGGTCGAAGCCGGGGTCGCCGGCGAGGGGCTTGGGGTCGATGGCGAGCCAGGGGGCGCGGTCGCAGGCGAGCACGTTCTCGAAGTGCAGGTCCCAGTGCAGGAGCCGGTCCCCCGGCTCGTCCGCCACCTCCCGTACGGCGGCGGCGCAGTCGGCGATCAGACGGCGGGCCTCCGGGTCCGGGACCCGTTCCAGCGCCCACGGCGTCCGCTCCAGCATCGCCCGCACGACGTCGCCGAGCCTGCGCATGCCCTCGGGGGCCGGTCCGGAGGTCAGATGGGCCAGCAGCCGGGCGAGGACCAGCACGGCCTCGCGTGCATCGGGCAGGTGGGACAGCATCCGGGCGGGGTCGAGGCGTTCGAGGAGCATCGTGCCGGTCGCCGGGTCGTGGTCCAGCAGCCGTACCGCCCCGTCGCCGTTCCACACCCGCAGCGCGACCGGCTCGCCCGCGCTCTCCTCGTCGAGCAGCTGCAACTTCAGCACCGCGCGCGTGCCGTCCGCTCGGACGACGGGCAGGACCAGCGCGGACACGCCGTACATCGACGGCCCGTCGATCCGCAGCTCCCAGCGGTCCAGGAACCCGGCCGCCAGTCGCGGCAGCGCGGCGATGAAGGCGCTGCCCTCCGCGCCGTTGTACATCGCCTGGGACGCGGCCAGTTCCCCGGGAACATCGATCACGGAACAGACCCTATGGACGGGCCGGGACCGCCTCGACCCCATTTCCCACCGGACCGCGCACCTCGTTGCCGACCCACCACGCTTCCAGCGCCGACCACCCTCGAAATCGACGAAATCCGAAGGAGACAGCCCCCGCACCCACGGGTAACGTCCCCGCCATGAGCAGCTCGGCAAGCAACGCCGTGAACGGCGGCGTCTCCTTCTGGTACGCCCAGGAAGGCTTCCCCGCGCCTCGAGAGCCCCTTGGCGGTGACGCCTCCGCGGACGTCGTGATCGTCGGCGGCGGCTACACGGGACTGTGGACGGCGTACTACCTGAAGAAGGCCGCGCCCTTCCTCCGTGTCACCGTCCTGGAGCAGAAGTTCTGCGGCTACGGCGCCTCCGGCCGCAACGGCGGCTGGCTCTACAACGGCATCGCGGGCCGCGACCGGTACGCGCGCGCACGGCCACGAGGCCGCCGTACGCCTGCAGCGGGCCATGAACGACACCGTCGACGAGGTCATCAGGGCCACCGGTGAGGAGGGCATCGAGGCCGGCGTCCACAAGGGCGGCGTCCTCGAAGTCGCCCGCACACCCGCCCAGCTGGCACGCCTGAAGGCCTTCCACGCGCACGAGCTGGCGTACGGCGAGAAGGACCGCGAGCTGTACGGCGCCCGCGAGACCGCCGAGCGGATCAGGGTGGCGGGCGCGGTCGGTTCCTCCTGGACACTGCACGGGGCCCGGATCCACCCGGTGAAGCTCGTGAGCGGCCTCGCGCGCGCCGTCGAGGCCCTCGGCGTGACCATCCACGAGTCGACGCCGGTCACGGAGATCCGCCCGAAGCGCGCGGTCACTCCGTACGGCACGGTCCGCGCGCCCTACGTGCTGCGCTGCACGGAGGGCTTCACGGCGTCCCTGAAGGGCCAGAAGCGCACCTGGCTGCCCATGAACTCCTCCATGATCGCGACCGTGCCGCTCGGCGCGGAGCAGTGGAAGGCGATCGGCTGGGAGGGCCGCGAGACGCTCGGCGACATGGCCCACGCCTACATGTACGCCCAGCGCACCGCCGACGGCCGGATCGCGCTCGGCGGCCGCGGAGCGCCGTACCGCTTCGGCTCACGCACGGACAACGACGGCCGCACCCAGGAGGCCACCGTCGTGGCGCTGCGGGAGATCCTGGAGCGCTTCTTCCCGACGCTGACCGGCGTCCGCATCGAGCACGCCTGGTCGGGCGTCCTCGGCGTACCCCGCGACTGGTGCGCCACGGTCACCCTGGACCGCGCCACGGGCCTCGGCTGGGCGGGCGGCTACGTCGGCTCCGGCGTCGCCACCGCCAACCTCGCCGCCCGCACCCTGCGCGACCTGGTCCAGCTCGACTCCGGCGAGGGCACCCGCACCGACCTGACGGACCTGCCCTGGGTCGACCACGTGGTCCGCAAGTGGGAACCGGAACCGCTGCGCTGGCTGGGCGTCCACGGCCTGTACGCCACCTACCGCACCGCCGACCGCCGCGAACTCACCACACACGGCACCGAGTCGTCCCGCCTGGCCCGATTGGCGAACCGGGTGGCGGGACGCGACTGAACCGGACCGTCGTGCCACGCCGACGTCACCCATGGATGCCGAACGCCCCGGACCGATCACCGGCCGGGGCGTTTGCGCTGTTCAGCGCGGAGCCCCCTGTCGGATTCGAACCGACGACCTTCGCTTTACAAGAGCGGCGCTCTGACCAGCTGAGCTAAGGAGGCCTGCACGCGCGCGTGACGGCGTGCCCGAGCAGTGTACCCAGCTCCCACCGCTGCCCTGTCGAAAATTTCCGCGAAGTTCACAGGGGCTGGACTACTGACAGAACACGTGAACGCGGGGTACCGTCCTGACCCAGTTCACTCACGTGGACTAAACCACCACCTTCCTACAACGGATCGTCCGGCACGTTCCTGCCGGTAGAAGGGGGCCCATTCACCATGGCCACCGTTTCGTTCGACAAGGCGACCCGGATCTACCCGGGTTCCGACAAGCCCGCCGTCGACGCACTCGACATCGAGATCGAGGACGGAGAGTTCCTCGTCCTGGTCGGTCCGTCCGGCTGCGGCAAGTCCACCTCCCTGCGGATGCTGGCCGGTCTGGAGGACGTGAACTCCGGCGTCATCCGCATCGGCGACCGCGACGTCACGCACCTGCCGCCGAAGGACCGGGACATCGCCATGGTGTTCCAGAACTACGCGCTCTACCCGCACATGAGCGTCGCCGACAACATGGGCTTCGCGCTCAAGATCGCCGGCGTCAACAAGGCGGAGATCCGGCAGAAGGTCGAAGAGGCCGCGAAGATCCTCGACCTCACCGAGTACCTGGACCGCAAGCCCAAGGCCCTCTCCGGTGGTCAGCGCCAGCGCGTCGCCATGGGCCGCGCGATCGTCCGTGAGCCGCAGGTCTTCCTCATGGACGAGCCGCTGTCCAACCTGGACGCCAAGCTCCGCGTCTCCACCCGCACGCAGATCGCCTCGCTGCAGCGCCGCCTCGGCATCACCACGGTCTACGTCACCCACGACCAGGTCGAGGCCATGACCATGGGCGACCGGGTCGCCGTGCTCAAGGACGGTCTGCTCCAGCAAGTCGACTCCCCGCGCAACATGTACGACCGCCCGGCGAACCTCTTCGTCGCAGGCTTCATCGGCTCCCCCGCGATGAACCTCGTCGAGGTGCCGATCGCCGACGGCGGTGTGAAGTTCGGCACGAGCGTGGTGCCGGTCGACCGGGACGCGCTCTCCGCCACCACCGACAAGACGGTCACCGTCGGCGTCCGTCCCGAGCACTTCGACGTGGCCGGCGCGGAGACCGAGCAGGGCCTCGCGATCACCGTGAACGTCGTCGAGGAGCTCGGCGCCGACGCGTACGTCTACGGCACCGCCCAGCTCGGCGACAACTCCAAGGACCTGGTGGTCCGCGTCAACGGCCGTGACGTCCCGGAGAAGGGCAGCACGCTGCACGTCGTGCCGCGCTCCGGCGAGACCCACGTCTTCTCGACCTCGACGGGCGAGCGTCTCTCCGACTGACCCGCCTGCAGGGCGGTCCGGGCGGTCCGGCCGGACCGGCCGACGAAACACCCAACCCGGGTAATTCACCCAGGTTGACGAATGGGGCCCCGCAGCCTGGCCGCGGGGCCCTTTTCCGTGTCGACAAATACCCCGGCACACTGGGCCATTTCGAGCAATGTGCGTCAACCCGGCACCCAGAGGAAGCCGCCACTTCGTCACCCGTACCGGTGACCAAATGTCGCCAAATCATTACCGGGCGCTACCCTCACTCGCGTGAAGCACTCCACCACCTCACAGATGCGACGCGGCCAGGGCCCCGCCCGCCGGATCGGCCGTTCCCTCGCCCTCGTTCTGCCCGTCGTCCTGGTGCTCTCCGGGACTCTCGCGGTCACGCGGGTCAACTGGTCGGGAGACTCCGAGAGCTCGGTGCTCACCGCAGCGGACGTCTCGGCCTCCGGACCCCACGCCCGCACCGCGCCCCGCGCTCCCCACGAGGTGCTGCGCGACCAGCTCCTCACCGAGCTCCAGGAGACCGACCCGGGCACCGCCCTCACCCACCTCCAGCAGGCGGTGGACGAGCGACCCTCGCTGGCCCGACACTGCACCACGATCGCCCGTGCCCTGGGGCGCGCCGCGGTCCGCATCTACGGCCCCACGCGCGCCCAGTCCTACTCCCGCCCCGTCTGCGACACCTCGTTCGCCTCGGGCGTCCTGGCGGCCCACGGCTGACCCCCTGGCGCCGGACGACACGTGAGCCCCGCCCCGGCCCCGACGGGCCGCAGGCGGGGCTCCCACTCCCCAGCACGACCCACCACGAGCCTCCTTCCCCCGGTCACATCCCGCCCGACCCACCGCCGCCCGGCACCCCCGCACGACCCACCGCCGACCCGGCACGCCCCGCACGAATCACCGTCGACCTCAGACGAGCCACCGTCAGCCCGACAACGTGCCGCCTCGACCCGCCCGGATTCGCCGCGCCCCTCAAAGACCGAACCACGACCCCGGGCGACCCGGCACAACGCTCCACCACCCCGCGCGACCCGGCACCAGCCACCACGCCCCACCCCCGCCCGACGGACAGCACACCACCCGCGCCAGGCCACGTGACGGGCCCCCTCAGCCAACCCACCGGGCGCCCGCCAGGCCCCCGGGATCACCGATGCCGGCGCCGCGTACAGTGCCGGGCATGACCGATCCGAACGCCGCCTCCCGTCCCGTCCAGGCCGTCATCCTGGCCGGAGGCCAGGGCTCCCGGTTGCGCCCCTACACCGACGACCGTCCCAAGCCGATGGTCGAGATCCCCGGCACGGGCACGCCGATCATCGGCCACCAGCTCACCTGGCTCGCCGAGGAGGGCGTCACCGACGTCGTGGTCAGCTGCGGCCACCTCGCCGAGGTGCTGCAGGAATGGCTGGACTCCGCCGACCTACCGGTCCGCGTCACCACCGTCGTCGAGACGGAACCCCTCGGCCGGGGCGGCGGCCTCAAGTACGCCGCCTCGCACCTCCCCCACCCCGATCGCGCCTGGTACGCCACCAACGGCGACATCTGGACCCGCTTCTCGCTGCGCGACATGGCGGACTTCCACACCGAGCGCGACGCCATAGCGACCCTCGCCCTGGCCCGCCCCCGCATCCCCTGGGGCGCGGTGCAGACGGACGGCTTCGGCCACATCACGGACTTCATCGAGGCCCCGCCGACGACGTACGAGGTCAACGCGGGCGTCTACGTCTTCTCGCCGGAGTTCGCCGGGCTGCTCCCGGAGCGCGGCGACCACGAGCGCACCACGTTCCCCCACCTGGCCCGCGAGCACCGTCTGGCCGGCTTCCCGCTCCCCCAGGGCTCGTACTGGCGCGCCATCGACACCGCGAAGGACCTCACGGAGGCCGCGAAGGAACTGGCCGCGCTGGGCCGTTGAGAGGGGGGCCGCCGAACGCCCGCCTCCAGTGAGCCGGTACACCGATGCGCCGGTACGACGACGGGGTCCCGCGCCTCACACGCGCGGGACCCCGTCGTCGTACCGAAGGGATCGGCCCAGGAGCCAAGGGGTGGAGCGCCTAGCCCAACAGCCCCCCGACCAGCCCCGGCTGCCCGGACGTCGACTCGCCGTCCCCGGACCCCGTACCGCCCGTGGATCCCGAACCGCCCGTCGACCCGGTGCCGCCGCCCCCGGACGTGGGACCGGCGCTGGTGCTCGGAGCCTCTTCCACCGGGGCCGACTGCTGCGGTGGCGCCTGCCCCGCCGTCCCCTGCGTCTGGCTCGGCGAGCCGCCGGTCACCGTGCCGGTGTCGCGGGTGGCGCCCGGTGTGGTCGCGGCGCCCGCGGTGGGCGCGGCCGAGGTCGCGCCCTGCGTCGGTGAGTCGGCCGAGGCCGACGGCGTGGTGCTCTCCCGGCGCTCGCCGGGCGTGGACGGCAGCGGCGAGCCGGGCAGTTCGTTGCGCGGCGCCTCGCCGGGGCCCGGGACGACCACGCGGTCGGAGTCCCGCACCGCGCCGCCGAGCAGCGAGCCGACCAGCAGCGTGAGCCCGGTGACGATCGCGGTGACGAGGGCGCCCCGGCGCAGCACGAAGCGCCGCAGCTCCCAGATGTCGGAGCGGGGGCCGAGTCGGCGCCAGGCCAGCCCGGCCAGCCGCCCGTCGATGGAGTAGACGGGCGCCCCGGCGATGATCAGCGGCGACCAGGCGGCCAGGTAGATGATGTCGGGGGCGTCGTAGGCGGGGACGCTCTTCCAGCTGACGGTGACGAGCAGCGCGGCGGAGAGCAGCGCGCCGCCCACCGCGGCGACCCGCTGCCAGCAGCCGAGGACCGTGAGCACGCCCACGATGACCTGTGCGAAGGCGATCACGAGTCCGGCGCCGACGGGGTGCTGGAGCGCGAACTGGCGTAGCGGCTCGGCGACTTCCCAGGGGTGCAGGGCGTTGAGCCACTTGACCATGGAGCCGCGGTCGCCGCCGTCGAAGTAGACGGGGTCGCAGAGCTTGCCCATGCCGGCGTAGATGGAGATGGCGCCGAGGAAGATGCGCAGCGGGAGCAGGACGACGCCGAGGTTCATCCGGCGGCCGGGGTAGTAGGCGTGCCGCGCGGGATCGTCGGCGTGCCGCCGGGAGCGCGTCTCGGTGCCCTCGTCGTCCGGCTCGTCGCTCTCCACGTCGTCGGCGTAGCCGTCGTCGAAGCGCTCCGCGGCGTAGGCCGGTTGGTCGTACGCGCCCTCGACGGTCCGCATGGACGGCAGCAGTCGGGTACCGGCGCCGTCGTGGGTGCGCTGGGCGCCGACGACGGGGGTCTCGACGGTCTGGTCGAAGTCGTCGTAACCGCCGTCGTAGCCGTCGTAGCCGTCGTAGCGGCCGTAACCGGGGTCGGTGTCGACGCGCGGGATGACCTGGGTGGCTCCGGTGTCGGCGGCGGCTTCCTCCGGATGACGGACGCCCGCACCGCGCACGGCCTGGAGCAGGCGGTGGGCGCCGGTGTCGTCGGGAGCGGACCGGCCGCTCCACACGACCGGGCGGCGGCGGGCCTCGCCGGCCTGCATGGCTCTGCCCGTCGTACCGACGACCGGCATGCGGGCGGTGTCCTCGGTGGCGCTCGAGTGCCGTGCGACCCGCGGCGACTGGGCGCGGCGCGAGGAGGCGCCCAACTGCACGCGGAAGCTGGCGTGATTGACGATGATCTGCGCCGGGTCGCTCGGCACCTTCACCATGCTCAGCGCGGGAGCGTCGTCGAATCCCGACGAGCGGTCCCCCGTGGGTGTGCGGGGTGTTCTGGTGTCCACACTCATCTAACCGAGTGACGCGTGTTTAGGACACTGCTTTGACCCGCCGGATCTGTCCGGACAGCGTCAAGCTTGCCCGGACCGCCCGGAATACCCCCGGCGGGTGACGATGCCGAACGAGTGTTCAGGCGCGCCGGCGCGCCGCCTCGTACAGCACGATCCCCGCCGCCACACCGGCGTTGAGCGACTCCGCGCCGCCCGGCATCGGAATGCGCACCCGGTGGTCGCACGTCTCGCCGACCAGCCGCGAGAGGCCCTTGCCCTCGCTGCCGACCACGATGACGACCGGCCCGCCCAGGGCTTCCAGCTCCCCGAGTTCGGCCTCGCCGTCGGCGGCGAGGCCGACCACGACGATCCCGGCCTTCTTGTACGCCTCCAGCGCGCGCGTGAGGTTGGTGGCGCGCGCGACCGGCGTACGGGCGGCCGTACCGGCGGACGACTTCCAGGCACCGGCCGTCATGCCGGCCGCGCGCCGCTCGGGTACGACGACACCGTGGCCGCCGAACGCGGAGACGGACCGCACGACCGCACCGAGGTTGCGCGGGTCGGTCACCCCGTCCAGGGCGACGATCAGCGGGTCCTCGCCCTCGTCGGCGGCGGCGTCGGCGAGGTCCTCGGGGTGCGCGTACTCGTACGGCGGCACCTGGAGGACGAGGCCCTGGTGGTTGAGCCCGTTCGTCATCCGGTCGAGTTCGGGGCGCGGCGCCTCCATGAGGTTGATGCCGCCACGCTCGGCCGCGAGCTGGAGCGCCTCGCGCACCCGCTCGTCGCTGTCGATGAACTGCTGGACGTACAGCGTGCTGGCGGGCACACCCTCGCGGAGCGCCTCGAAGACCGGGTTGCGCCCGACGACCAGCTCGGACGTCCCCTTGCCCCCGGCACGCCGCTGCTGCGGACGCCCCTGTGCGCGCCGCGTCTTCGCGGCGGCGGCACGCTGCTTGGCGTGGCCCTTGCGCATCTCGGCGGGGGGCGTCGGCCCCTTGCCCTCGAGGGACCGGCGCCGCTTGCCGCCGCTGCCGACCTGCGCGCCCTTCTTGCCGGACATGCGGCGGTTGTTCGCGGCCATGATCTACCTGTCTGTGGTGAGTAAGTACGTCTATGAAGTGTGCCGCCCGGATTCGCGGACGGGACACCGTTGTGCTGTCGCCTCAGCTGCCGCTCAGCGCGGGCCGAGGCTCCAGCGTGGCCCCTGCGGGCTGTCCTCGATGACCAGCCCGGACTGCCCCAGCTGGTCGCGGATGGCGTCCGCGGTGCCCCAGTCCTTACGGGCACGGGCCGCCTCACGCTGGTCAAGGACCAGGCGTACGAGGCTGTCGACCACGCCGTGCAGGTCCTCGCTGCGGTCGCCCTCGCCCGCCCAGTGCGCGTCCAGCGGGTCCAGGCCGAGGACGCCGAGCATGGCGCGGACCTCGGCGAGGCGGGCGACCGCGCTCTCCTTGTCGTCGGCGGCCAGGGCGCTGTTGCCCTGCCGGACCGTGTTGTGCACGACCGCGAGGGCCTGCGGCACTCCCAGGTCGTCGTCCATCGCCTCGGCGAAGGCGGGCGGCACCTCGGTGGCGGGCTCGACCGGACCGCCGGCCAGCTCCACCACGCGCTGCACGAACCCCTCGATCCGCGCGAACGCGGACTCGGCCTCGCGCAGGGCCTCCACGCTGTACTCGATGGTCGAGCGGTAGTGCGGCGTGCCGAGGTAGTAGCGCAGCACGATCGGCCGCCACTGCTTGACCATCTCGGACACCAGCACCGAGTTGCCCAGCGACTTGGACATCTTCTCGCCGCTCATGGTGACCCAGGCGTTGTGCAGCCAGTACTGGGCGAAGTCGTCACCGAAGGCCTTTGCCTGGGCGATCTCGTTCTCGTGGTGCGGGAAGATCAGGTCCAGGCCGCCGCCGTGGATGTCGAAGGCGCTGCCCAGGTACTTGTGCGCCATGGCCGAGCACTCCAGGTGCCAGCCGGGACGCCCACGGCCCCACGGGGTCTCCCAGTCGGGCTCGCCCGGCTTGGTGGCCTTCCACATGGCGAAGTCGCGCGGGTCGCGCTTGCCGGAGATGCCGTCCTCGGGGGGCTGGCGCATCTCGTCCAGATCCTGCCGGGACAGCTCCAGGTACGACGGCCAGGACCGCACGTCGAAGTAGACGCTGCCGTCGGCCTCGTAGGCGTGCCCGCGCTCCATGAGCCCGCGCATCATCTCGACCATCTCGGTGATGTGACCGGTGGCACGCGGCTCGTACGTGGGCGGCAGGCAGCCGAGCGCGCGGTAACCGTCGTTGAACGCGCGCTCGTTCTCGTAGCCGATGGACCACCAGGGGCGGTTCTGCTCCTCCGCCTTGCCGATGATCTTGTCGTCGATGTCGGTGACGTTCCGGACGAACGTCACCTCGTAGCCGCGGTAGTCGAACCAGCGGCGCAGGATGTCGAAGTTGAGGCCGGAGCGGATGTGCCCGATGTGCGGGGCCGCCTGCACGGTGGCACCACACAGGTAGATCGAGACACAACCCGGCGTGAGCGGGGAGAAGTCACGGATCTGCCGGGCGCTGGTGTCGTACAGGCGAATGGTCACCACTCCAGGGTAGTGGGCCGCGGGCAATGCCTCGCGCCCCTTGTGGACAAGGTGTGCCTCTTCGTGACGTGCCCCGCGAGGAGCCGTCAGCCGGTGCGCACCACCAGCGCCGTGGCCACCGCCATCAGGCCTTCGCCGCGACCCGGGAAGCCGAGCCCGTCCGTGGTGGCGCCGGAGACGGAGACCGGGGCCCCGGCCGCCTCGGACAGGACCTTCTGTGCCTCGTCGCGGCGCTTGCCGACCTTCGGACGGTCCCCGACGACCTGCACCGCCACGTTGCCGATCCGGAAGCCCGCCCCACGCACGATCCGGGCGGCCTCGGTCAGCAGCGCCACGCCGGACGCGCCGGACCACTCCGGGCGCCCGGTGCCGAAGTGCTGTCCCAGGTCACCGAGGCCGGCGGCGGAGAACAGCGCGTTGCACGCGGCGTGCGCCACGACGTCCGCGTCCGAGTGCCCGGCCAGGCCCGGCCCCTCGCCCTCCCACTTCAGGCCGGCGCACCACAGCTCGCGGCCCTCCTCGAAGGCGTGGATGTCGGTGCCGATGCCGACCTGCGGAAGGGGTGCCTCAGAAGCCATCGTTCAGCCTCCTGCGGGCGAGGACCGCCTCGGCGAGCACCATGTCCAGCGGCCGGGTGACCTTGAAGGCCTCCTCGTGCCCGGGCACGACGACGACACGCTCGCCGAGCTGTTCGACCATGCTCGCGTCGTCGGTGACGTTGTCGGTGACGGTCTCGTGCGCCCGCAGCAGCGTCTCGCGGTCGAAGCCCTGCGGCGTCTGCACGGCGCGCAGCCGCGCCCGCTCCGGCGTGGCGAGCACGGGCTCCGGCTCGCCCGGCGTCCGCGCGGGCTCGACCTCCTTGACGGTGTCCGCCAGCGGCAGCGCCGGCACCACGGCGTGCGCGCCGTCGCGGACCGCCTCGATCACCGCGTCGACGGTGTCGACCGGGACGAGCGGGCGGGCGGCGTCGTGCACCAGCACGATGTCGTAGCCGGGCGGCAGCGCGTCGAGGCCGAGTTTGACCGACTCCTGCCGCGACGCGCCCCCGGGGACGACCAGGAAGTCGGTGCGCTCGGGCAGCGCGTGGGCGTCGAGCAGGGACTTGACGTCGGCGGCCCCGTCGGGCGGGGCGACGACGACCACGAGGGAGACGGCACGGGACGCGGCCAACGCGCGTACGGCGTGGATCAGCATCGGCGTGCCGTTCAGCGCGCGGAGCGCCTTGGGGGCGCCCGGGCCGAGGCGTACACCCCGGCCGGCGGCCGGGATGACCGCAGCGGTACGGACTCCTGCGGGCGAAGGGCGCGAAACGTCAGACATCGTTTCCTGTCAGGTTTGTGTGCTCGGCCTACGTGGGTATGGCCTCAGCGTGCAAGAGTGCGGGCGCGTACCGCTCTGACCGGACCCTTCCGTGACCCTGGTCGAGCCGGCCGCCCGGGCACGGCACGCACAGTACCGGGGGGAGTTTCCTCGGCGCAGGGCGGACGTACGGGGCGTACGGAAGCCACCCGGCGGGTGGGACGCGCGGATGGCTGACATACGACCATGTGGTCGGGTACGAACATGCCGCAGCGCCCGGCGACTGGATTGTCGCATCGGGCACCGCGGCATTTCGATGTGCTGAGCGGGGCGGCCTGCCTCGCGTCAGGAGGCGAGCACCTCGTCGAGCAGAGCCTCGGCCTTGTCCTCGTTCGTGTTCTCCGCGAGAGCGAGCTCGCTCACCAGAATCTGGCGAGCCTTGGCGAGCATGCGCTTCTCACCGGCGGAGAGTCCGCGCTCGCGCTCACGACGCCACAGGTCACGCACGACTTCCGCGACCTTGATGACATCGCCGGAGGCGAGCTTCTCCAGGTTTGCCTTGTAACGACGCGACCAGTTCGTGGGCTCCTCGGCGTACGGCGCACGCAGCACCTCGAAGACCCGGTCCAGCCCGTCCTGACCGACCACATCACGCACGCCGACGAACTCCGCATTGTCCGCTGGCACACGTACCGTCAGGTCACCCTGGGCGACCTTCAGCACCAAGTAGGTCTTGTCCACGCCTTTGATCTGGCGAGTTTCGATGGCCTCGATCAGCGCGGCCCCGTGATGGGGATAGACCACGGTGTCGCCAACCTTGAACGTCATGTGACAGGTACCCCTTCCGTGGCTATCCAGAGTAACACGGAAACGGCGGCTTCTGAATGGCGTTTTCGCAGGTCAGGGCATATCTCGGGGCTTGACAACAGCAACAGGAACGTGCTTCGACCAACCGTCGGAACAAGGTATCCGCAGGTCGGAGCCGCTCTCCGACCCGACTGAAACGCGCACGTCACGTCCGCCCAACGCCCCCACCAGGCGGCCGAAAGTCCCCATATGTCCGGTTCCAGACGCTCGACTTCCGCTACTCCGTTCGGCGCGCGTCGGCCGGTACGAGACGTTTCCGGAATTGATCACGACACTCCCGGAGCGACTCTCCGGTGATCAATTTCCAGGTCGGCCGCGCATTCCTTCACGTAAATTTCGCGAAGGCTTATGTGAATGCCGTACGAGCGCGGGACGCGCCCGAACAGGGAGGCTCTCCGTACCCCTGCTGAGGGAAGCCGGGCCGTCGCGGGGGAGGGTCGGGTGCGGGCGGCGGGGAACGGCTCGGTAATCTAAGGCCGCTGACAGCCACTGAGGGCGGCTTTACCAGGAAAGCCGCCCCTGCGTTCAAGGAGTTGCCGCCGCCGTGAGCAGCAGCCTTCGACGCGGCGCCCTCGCCGCTTCCGCCATCGCATTCTCGATCGCCTCGCTCGCCGCCTGCGGCGCCGGCAACAACTCGCAGACCCTGCAGATCGTGCCGGACAACGCGGCCACCAGCGTCGGCGACATCAAGATCCAGAACGCGCTGGTGATCACCCAGGCCGACCGGGAGGCCACCGGCCCCGCCGTCGTCTCCGCCACCGTCTTCAACTCCAGCGACCGTGCCCAGACGCTGGAGTCCATCACCCTCGACGGCGCCCAGCAGGTCACTCTCTCCCCCGCGTCGGGCAAGGGCGCGCTGAGCATCCCGGCGGGCGGCTCCGTCGTCATCGGCGGCAAGGGGAACGCCTCGGCGGTCCTGCAGAACGCCGAGTCCCTCACCGACGGTGACGCCCACAAGGTCACCTTCGCCTTCAGCGAGACCGGGGACGTGAGCCTGCAGGCGTTCATCGTCCCGGCTGAGGGCTTCTACGCCTCCTGGGGCCCGAGCGGCTCCCCGGCGGCCGGCGCGTCGCCGTCCCCTTCGGCGACCGGTGAGGCCGCCGAGGGTGCCGAGGGTGCCGAGGCCGGAGAGACCGATGAGGCCGGGGAGGCCGGGGACGAGGGCGCGACAGGCGCTCCGGAGGGCTCGGCGTCCGACGCCGCCGATACCCCGACCGACGCGGCGTCCGGTTCGGCGTCCGGGTCCGCCGAGGGCGACACCGCCGGTCACTGAGGCTCGTGACCGCCACCGGGCGCCGTACCCGGTGGTCGTACACACCGAGCTCGTACGCGGAAGGGCGGGACCTCACGAGGAGGTCCCGCCCTTCAGTGCCGGTGCGTGATCGGTTTACGGCTCGAACTTGTAGCCGAGACCGCGGACCGTGACCAGGTAGCGCGGCGCGCCCGGGTCCGGCTCGATCTTGGCGCGCAGGCGCTTGACGTGGACGTCGAGGGTCTTGGTGTCACCGACGTAGTCGGCACCCCAGACGCGGTCGATGAGCTGCATACGGGTCAGCACACGGCCCGCGTTGCGCAGCAGCATCTCCAGGAGGTCGAACTCCTTCAGCGGCAGGTCGACCTTGGAGCCGGCGACCGTGACGACGTGGCGGTCGACGTCCATACGGACGGGACCGGCCTCGAGGGCCGCCGGGGCCACCTCCTCCGGCTCCCCGCGGCGGCGCAGGACGGCCCGGATACGGGCGACCAGCTCGCGCGAGGAGAACGGCTTGGTGACGTAGTCGTCGGCTCCTATTTCCAGCCCGACAACCTTGTCGATCTCGCTGTCCTTGGCGGTCACCATGATGACCGGGACATTGGAACGGCCGCGCAGCTGGCGGCAGACCTCGGTGCCCGGCAGGCCGGGCAGCATCAGGTCGAGGAGGACGAGGTCGGCGCCGTTGCGCTCGAACTCGTCGAGTCCGTCGGGCCCCGTGGTCGCGACCGCGACCTCGAAGCCCTCCTTGCGGAGCATGTACGACAGGGCGTCGGAGAAGGACTCCTCGTCCTCGACGACGAGCACACGGGTCACGGAAGGACCTCCGGGGCGGGAAGCGGTTCGTACGGTGGTCTTGCGGGGGACGGATCGGCGGACTGCCCGGCCTCGTCGTCGAGGGCGGGGTGCTGGTGCGCCCGGTCGCGGGCCAGACCCGCCTCCGGCAGCCGCAGCGTAAAGGTGGAGCCCTGTCCCTCGGAGCTCCACACCGTGACCTCCCCGCCGTGCGAGGCGGCCACGTGCTTGACGATGGCGAGCCCGAGCCCCGTGCCGCCGGTGGCACGGGAGCGGGCGGGGTCGACGCGGTAGAAGCGCTCGAAGACGCGCTCCTTGTCCTTGTCGGAGATGCCGATGCCCTGATCGGTCACGGCGACCTCGATGGTGTCCCCGCCGGAGCCGCTGACCCGGCGGGCGGCGATGCCGACGCGGGTGCGGGCGG
Source organism: Streptomyces sp. NPDC059861 (assembly GCF_042731435.1). NCBI lineage: Bacteria > Bacillati > Actinomycetota > Actinomycetes > Kitasatosporales > Streptomycetaceae > Streptomyces > Streptomyces sp. NPDC059861. The sequence continues at coordinate 162,948 of NZ_JBHWJQ010000007.1, forward strand.
GGGAGTAGTTGACGGCGTTCTCCACCAGGTTGCCGAGAGCCGCGGCCAGCTGGCTGCGGTTGCCCCAGACGTGCAGGTCGGCGGTGCCGCCGGCGGCCATGGTGATCTGCTTGGTGCCCGCCTGGTGCCGGCACCGGTCGATGGCCTCGGCGACCAGTTCGTCCACCCGGACCGGCTCGGCGTCCTCCAGCGGGTCGTCGTTCTGGACCCGGGAGAGGTCGATGAGCTCCTGGACCAGGTTGGTCAGCCGGGTCGCCTCGATCTGCATCCGGCCCGCGAAGCGCTCCACCGCCTCCGGGTCGTCCGAGGCGTCCATGACGGCCTCGGAGAGGAGGGAGAGCGCGCCGACGGGGGTCTTGAGCTCGTGGCTGACATTCGCGACGAAGTCGCGCCGCACCGCCTCTATCCTGCGGGCCTCGGTGAGGTCCTCGACCAGCAGCAGCACCAGCCGGGAACCGAGGGGGGCGACCCGGGCGGAGACGGCGAGCGCCTCGCCGCGGCCGGAGCCCCGCCGGGGCAGGTCCAGCTCGACCTGGCGTATCTCTCCGTCGCGCCGGGTGTCGCGGGCCATCTGGAGCATGGGGTCGACCGCGAGCTTGCCGCCACGCACCAGCCCGAGGGCGTAGGCGGCGGAGCTGGCCTTGACCACCGCGTCGGCCTCGTCGAGGACGACGGCCGAGGAGCGCAGCACGGACAGCACCGTGTCCACACCGGGTGGCAGCACGGGATCGGTGTGCAGGGAGGTTCGGGTGGGGCGTTTCAGGTCGCGTTCGCTCCAGCGGAACGCCAGCATGGCGATGACACCGGTGAGCACACCGGCGATCGCTGCCGCTGCGGCGACCGCCGCGTTCACGTCCATGCACCCAGGTTAGGCATGCGCTACCCCTTACCCACAGCCGTCCGAGTGGGACCTCGAACACTCGTCGCCCAGAGTTCACCTTGGAGCCAGTGTTGATTCATTTGGGGTGGCCGAAACGGACGCGTAGGGAACGGAACGTGGGAGCGTGGGGTTCGCACCACCGATTCACGACGGGGTCCCGGCGCAACCGGCACTTCGGACGGGGTATCGGCCTGCCCGGCACTTCGAACGGAGTTCCGGTACGACCGGCACTTCGGCAGGCCCCCATGAATCCCCCAGGACATCGCACGAGAGGGAAACCTGATGCGGGACGCGTACCACGAGGAACTTGACTCGATCGGCGACGGCCTGGTCGAGATGGCCCGGCTGGTCGGGTCGGCGATCGGACGCGCCACGACGGCCATGCTCGACGCCGACCTGAAGCTGGCCGAAAGTGTTATCGAGGGTGACAAGAAGGTCGACGACCTGCAGCACGACCTTGAGGCCCGGGCGATAGCCCTGCTGGCCCGCCAGCAGCCGGTGGCGACGGACCTGCGGATAGTGGTCACCTCGCTGCGGATGAGCGCGGACCTGGAGCGCTCCGGCGACCTCGCCCAGCACGTCGCCAAGCTCGCCCGGCTGCGCTTCCCCGAGCGCGCGGTCCCGCAGGACCTGCACGCGACTCTCCTGGAGATGGGCCAGCTCGCGCAGCGCCTGATGGCGAAGACGGCCGAGGTCATCATCACCAAGGACATCGACCTGGCGATGCAACTGGAGCAGGACGACGACGAGATGGACCAGCTGCACCGCACGCTCTTCCAGCACCTGATGGACGACCGCTGGAAGCACGGCATCGAGACGGCGGTCGACGTGACGCTGCTCGGCCGCTACTACGAGCGGTTCGCGGACCACGCGGTGGCGGTGGCCAAGCGTGTGGTGTTCCTGGTGACGGGCGAGCACGCGGACGAGCTCCAGGCGGACGTCGTGCCGGGGGTGGAGGGGGCCTGAAGGCGGGGCGGAGGAGCCTGAAAGGGGCTTCCGAGGTTCGTCAGGGGCGCGTTTCCGCCTCCGTGCGCCGTTGATGCGCCCGGAGAAGCGGGCATGGAATGAGCACAGGCACAGTGCCTTGAGGAGGGACCCATGGCTGAATCCCCCAGCACGCCCCGTACGACCACGCCCGACCCCACGCAGGAACGCCCCACCGAGCAGCCCGTCGACATCAGGAGCCTGACCCTGATCGGCGCGTGCGGCTGCGGCTCGGGGTGCACGTGCGGTTGCCAGCAGGGCAATCCTTGCCAGTGCGGCTGAAGTCGTACTTGGAGTTCTTACGACGGTGAAGGGCCCCCGGCGAGAGTGCCGGGGGCCCTTCGCGTGGGCGAGGAGGGGGTGCGGGGCCGTGAAGGTCGCCGCGGCCCGGCATACGGCGCAGCATGGAGGAGGAAGCGACCGACCGGGCAGCAGGGAAGGAGGTGCGAGGCCATGGCCCAGTTCATGGACGTCCACCGCGGGATGCGGGGCATCACGGCGGACCAGCTCCACGAGGCCCACCAGGCCGACCTCGCCATCGAGAACGAAGAGGGCGTGCACTTCAAGCAGGCCTGGGCGGATCCGGACTCCGGGATCGTGTACTGCCTCTCCGAGGCACCGTCGGCGGAGGCGGTCCAGCGGATCCACGAGCGGGCGGGGCACAAGGCGGACGAGGTGCATGCGGTGCCGTTGACGGCCTGACGACTCGCCCCCTTGGCCGCCTGCGCAGAACGAGCTCCCGGCTGCGATCCACAGGTCGGGAGCTCGGAGGAGTGGGGCACCGACGGTGAGTTGCTCCTTGAGTCCTTGCGCGCGGCCAACGCAACGCGCCCTGTGATCCCGGTCCTCGGCGGGCATCGCGCTCAGCCAGGTGTCACTCGACGGATGGGCGGCCGACTTGCTGATGGTCCGCTGCGCCGCCGACCCGATCGCCTGCGTAGCCCGTAGCGGGCTGAACGCCCGTGCCACAAACGGAAGCGAATGACGCTGCGGTCGGCCGCTTCGGCCGTGTGAGGAAGCCCTTCGGCAGCGCGACGGCGGTGGAGAACGCGTCCGTCGAGACCCGGCCGAGCAGGACCACCGCGCTCACGATCCCGTACGCCGAGAACGGCCCTCCATCCCAAAGACAACTCGCCCCCGGCACACCCGTGTTCACCGCGTGGGGCTGTCACAGACGAGGAGGCCGTCTTGTCCTCCCGGCGAACAGTCTCTGCTGGGAGGAATACATGAGCGCTGAGCACGCACACCTGCCGCCAGGCATTGAGGTGATCACGACCCTGCCGGACGCGGCGGCCCGCATCCCGGCCGGCGCCGAAGCCAGGACCATCCGGGTCACCCTGTCGCCCGGCGACCCCGGCGCGCCCCCGCACCGGCACCCCGGGGCGATCTTCGGCTACGTGACCCAGGGCGAGATCCTCTTCGAACTGGAGGGACAAGCGCCCAGGGTGCTCAAGGCCGGTGACGCCCTGTTCGAGCCGGGAGGCGACGTGATCCACTACCAGGGCGCCAACAACCTTCCGAACGCGCAGTCGCAGCTGGTGGTGACCATGTTCGCGCCGCCGGGTACCCCGATCCTGACCGTGGTCAGCGCGGAGGAACTGGCCGAACGACGGCACCTGCGGGTTACCCAGCCCTGACTCTTCGCGGGACCGCGCGGCGGGCATGTATGGCGTACGTCACTCAATGACGAGGCGTGGAAGCGAGCACCCGCGAGCGCCGAAGTGATCCCGAAGCCCCCGCCCCGCGAGAGACTCGCAGGTCGGGGGCTTACCGGCGTCGCGTTACTTCTTCTTGCCCTGGTTCTTGACCGCCTCGATCGCCGCCGCAGCCGCGTCCGCGTCGAGGTACGTGCCCCCGGGGACGACCGGCTTGAAGTCGGCGTCGAGTTCGTAGGAGAGCGGGATGCCCGTCGGGATGTTGAGGCCCGCGATGTCGGCGTCCGAGATGCCGTCCAGGTGCTTGACCAGGGCGCGCAGGGAGTTGCCGTGGGCGGCGACCAGGACCGTGCGGCCGGTGAGGAGGTCGGGGACGATGGCGTCGAACCAGTACGGGAGCATGCGGACGACGACGTCCTTCAGGCACTCCGTCTGCGGGCGGATCTCCGGCGGGAGGGTCGCGTAACGCGGGTCGGAGAACTGGGAGTACTCGGCGTCGCGGTCCAGCGCGGGCGGCGGGGTGTCGTAGGAGCGGCGCCACAGCATGAACTGTTCCTCGCCGAACTCGGCGAGCGTCTGCGCCTTGTCCTTGCCCTGCAGGGCGCCGTAGTGGCGCTCGTTCAGGCGCCACGAGCGGTGGACCGGGATCCAGAGGCGGTCGGCGGCCTCCAGCGACAGCTGCGCCGTGCGGATGGCGCGCTTCTGGAGGGACGTGTGGACCACGTCGGGCAGCAGGCCGGCGTCCTTCAGCAGCTCACCGCCGCGCGTCGCCTCCTTCTCGCCCTTCGGGGTGAGATTGACGTCCACCCAGCCGGTGAACAGGTTCTTCTCGTTCCACTCGCTCTCGCCGTGGCGGAGGAGGATCAGCTTGTACGGTGCGTCGGCCATGGCTTCGAGCCTACCTAAGCCCCGAGCGGCGTGAGCGGCCCGAGGGGCGGCGGCCGAAACGGCCCCGTGTGGCCTGGAGCACGCACCCGCCGTGTCCACCTTCCGACTGAATTTTTGGTTAACTCCTAAGCAACCTTCCCCCACAGTCGGCTGTCTGGTAATCGCAGGACGGGTGTGGGGGTACACGAAGAGGAGCTCTGAACGTGACCGTGCGTTCCTTTGCGCGGCGGATGAAACCGCGAGTCGAGCGGAAGGCCGCCGAGCGGGTGTGGCAGCTGCGTACCATGCGGCGGCGCCGCAGAGCAGCGGTCGGTGATCCCGTCCTGCGCCCGGTGGCCGTGCGAGGCCAGCAGCTGTACGGCCGGGTCGTGACCCGGTTCACCGCCGCCGAGGCCGCCGCCGCCAACCTCGACCTGGTGGTCTCGGCGCTGGAGCAGGAGGGGATCTCGTACTTCCTCGTGCCGGTCTCCCGTACCCGTCACACCGTGGGTGTGAACGCCGTCGACCGGGAGCGGTTCCTCACCGCCCTGGAGACGCGGCACGCCGGGCAGGCCGTGTTCATCGGCAGGCCGGTCTCCGGTGGCCAGCTCAAGCACCCCGCGATGTTCCTGGACGGCGTGCTGCCGGCCAAGCTGCGCAAGGCTCCCGTGCTGCGGATCGGCGAGAACCACCTCGGGCCCGCCGGCCAGCTGCTCGCCGGGCCCGAGCTGGCCTGCGACGTCGAGTTCTGGGAGGACGGGGCCGAGCTGCTCGCCACCGAGGAGGGGGAGCAGCGGCTGGCGAAGGTGCAGCCGCAGGCCTCCGAGGACGTCTTCCGCGAGTCCCTGATCACGCCGCGCAACAACGGCGTCACGGATGTGCTGCCGGCCTCCGAGCAGCAGCCCGCCACCGTGCGGGTCGGCGACCGGGAGCTGCCGAGCTTCGCGCCGCTCACCCTGCCGACTGTGAACCGCGTCACGTTCCCGGTGGACGTCGTCTACACCTGGGTGGACGGCGAGCAGCCGGAGATGCGGGCCAAGCGGGCTCAGTACCAGGAGCGCGGCACGGCCGAGATCCTGGACAAGGAGACCAACGCCTCCCGCTACACCAGCCATGACGAGCTGAAGTACTCGCTGCGCTCGCTGGCGATGTACGCGGACTTCGTCCGGCACATCTACATCGTCACCGACGGCCAGAAGCCGCACTGGCTCGACGACTCGGCCGAGGGCATCACGGTCGTCGACCACCGCGACATCTTCCCCGAGGACGTCCTGCCGGTCTTCAACTCGCACGCGATCGAGACGCGGCTGCACCACATCCCGGGGCTCTCGGAGCACTACCTGTACTTCAACGACGACGTGTTCGTCGGCCGCCGGATCACCCCGGAGCACTTCTTCCACGGCAGCGGCCTGATGAAGATCCCGGTGTCCCCGCTGAAGATCGGTGTCGGCAAGCCGCACTCCGAGGAGACGGCGACCAACTCCGCCAGCAAGAACGTCCGCGCGCTGCTGCTGGAGAAGTTCGGCCGGATGACGACGAACAACTTCATGCACACCCCGCTGCCGCAGCAGCGCGAGACGCTGCTGGCGCTGGAGGAGTTGTTCCCGGAGGACGTCACCCGCACCATGGCGTCCCGCTTCCGCTCGCCCACGGACATCGCCATGACGGCTCCGCTGCTGTACCAGTACGCGCTGATGACGGGCCGGGGCGTGCCGGGCAAGTTCGGCTTCCGGTACGTGAACATCAGCCGCCCGGACGCCGAGAGCCGCCTGGACGACCTGCGTCAGAACCGCCGCTTCGACTTCTTCTGCCTGAACGACGTCGACGTGCCGCCGGAGGAGCGGGCGCGGGTCAGCGTCCGGATGAACCAGTTCCTGGAGAACTACTTCCCGTTCCCCAGCCCGTACGAGAAGCAGAGCGGGAAGAAGGCCGGAGCGCCCATCGGCCGGCAGGCCGCGGAGCCGACGGAGCTGACGGAGCCCACGCAGAAGCCGGCCGTTCCCTCCGAGCAGCAGAGCTGACCGGGCCACGGCCATGGGAATCCGTCACCGTTTCGCGGCACCCCCGGGCCTGAGGGCCGCCCGGGACCTCGCGCTGCGCCTTCGGCTCCGGCTGTGGGCCCGGCTCTGGGCGCTGCGCGCGTCCCGGGCCCGTCGGCGGCTGCGCGCCGACGTCCCCGGCCTGCGTCGGGTCGCCTGCGGCCCGGCGCGGCTGTACGGGCGTACGGTCACCGGCTTCACCGCCGCGGAGGCCGCCGCCACGGATCTGGAGCGGGTGTGCGCCCTGCTGGAGGCGGCCGACGTGCCGTACTTCCTGGTCCCGGCCGACCAGGGGCACGCCGGTTTGCGCCAGGTGATCGGCGTCGCGCAGACACATCGCGGCACGGTGCTGGACGCCGCCGCGCGGCACTTCGCCCGCACGGCGGCGTTCGCCGGTGCCGTCGGCCCGGACGGCACCGTCACCACGGCGGTGCTGTGGGCCGACGGAGGGCTGCCGCGGGCGCTGCGGCGGTCGTCGGTGCTGCGGACCGGCGAGGTGCGTCTGGGCCCGCAGGGGCAGGTGCTCGGCGGTCTGGAGTCGGGGTGCGACATCGAGTTCTGGCGGCACGGCCGGGACCTGGGCGCGGACCCCGGCCATCTGACCGTGCCCGGCGTACAGCTGCCGGACGCCTTCGGGACGGCGCTCGTAGCGCCGCGCCGCAACCCGGTCTCGGAGGTTCTCCCGGTGTCGGCGCAGCGGCCGGCCGTGGTGGACGCCCAAAGCCGGAGCGTGCCGACGTTCGCCCCGTTCGCCGAGCCGCGCATCGACGAGGTGTGCTTCCCCGTCGACGCCGTGTACACCTGGGTCGACGGCGCGGATCCGGCGATGGCCGCGAAGCGCCGCGCCCACCAGGCGGCCTCCGAGAACGTCATCGCCCCGCGCGAGACCGGCGACTCCCGCTACACCAGCCATGACGAGCTGAAGTACGCGCTGCGCTCGCTGGAGATGAACGCCGGGTTCGTCCGGCACGTCTACCTCGTGACCGACTCGCAGGTCCCCGATTGGCTGGATCCCGAGGCGGAGGGCCTGACCGTCGTCGACCACCGGGACATCCTCCCGGCCGAGGCGCTCCCGGTCTTCAACTCGCACGCCATCGAGAGCCGGCTGCACCACATCCCGGGCCTGTCGGAGCGCTATCTCTACTTCAACGACGACGTCTTCATCAACCGCCCGGTGCGGGCCGAGCACTTCTTCCACGGCAACGGCATCGCGCGCATCCCGCTGTCCCCGCTGAAGCTCGGGATCGGCGACCCGCACCCGCTGGAGCCGGCCCCGAACTCCGCCGGGAAGAACACCCGCGAGGTGATCCGGCGCTTCCACGGCCGCCAGATCACGCACAAGTCGCTGCACACCCCGCATCCGCAACTGATGTCGGTGATGCGGGAGATGGAGCAGCTCGGCATCGAGGAGCTGGAGCGGACGTCGTACTCGCGGTTCCGTTCCACCAGCGACGTCGCCCCGGCGTCCACGCTGCACCACCACTGGGCGATCGCCACCGGCCGGGCCGTGCCGGCCGACTACCGCTTCCGCTACGTCCAGCTGGGCACGCCGGACATGCGGCGCCGGCTGGCCCGTCTGGAGGCGGGCGAGGACATCGACTTCTACTGTCTCAACGACGTGGACACCGACCCGGCGGAGCGGGCGGCGGCCCAGGCTGCCATCCATGGCTTCCTGGAGCGGAAGTATCCGTTCGCCAGTCGCTTCGAACGGGCGGCGGGAGTCGCCCCGCAGCCCACTCGATTGACGCTCCCCGTCAATTGAGTGGCGGTCCCGCGGATCCCGTTTGTAAGTTGTGGGCTCTGCTTGCGCCGCTTACAGCTGTGGGGGATCCGCGATGTCGTCAGCAACCCTGAGACGTGTGGTCCGGGAGAGCGTCTCAGGGCTCCCCCGTGAGTTCTGGTGGCTGTGGACCAGCACGCTGATCAACCGGCTCGGCGGGTTCGTGGCCACCTTCATGGCCATGTACCTGACCATCGACCGCGGCCACTCCGCCTCGTACGCCGGACTGGTCGCTGCGCTGTACGGGCTGGGCGGCGTCGTCCTCTCCCTAGGCGGCGGCGTCATGGCCGACCGGCTGGGGCGGCGGCCGACGCTGCTCATCGCCCAGTCGTCCATGGCGGTGTCCGTCGCGCTGCTGGGCTTCGTGCGGCACCCGGTGGCCATCGCCGCCGTCGCCTTCCTGGTGGGCGCCGCCTCCAGCGCCTCCCGGCCCGCGGTGCAGGCGATGATGGCGGACATCATCCGCCCGGAGGACCGCGTCCGCGCGTTCTCGTTGAACTACTGGGCGATCAACCTCGGCTTCGCGATCTCCTCCACCGCCGCCGGCTTCATCGCCGAGGTCAGCTACCGCGCCGGCTTCCTGATCGAGGCCGGCATGACCATGGCCTGCGCGATCGTCGTCTTCGTGAAGCTGCCGGAGTCCAGGCCCGAGCGGACGGCCACGGCGAAGCAGGCGGATGCCGTCTCCCTCGGCACCGTGCTGCGCGACGGCCGCTTCATGGGCGTCGTCGGGCTGTCGTTCCTGCTCGCGCTGATCTTCCAGCAGGGCTCGGTCGGCCTGCCGATAGCCATGGGCGAGGCCGGGTTCACGCCCGCCGACTACGGCATGGCACTCGCCGTCAACGGCGTCCTGATCGTCGCGCTCCAGATCCCGGTCACGCGTTTCATCGAACACCGCGACCCCCGGCGGCTGCTGATCATCTCGTCGCTGCTCGCCGGGTACGGCTTCGGCCTCACGGCGTTCGCCGGCTCGGTCGGTCTCTTCGCGCTCACCGTCTGTGTGTGGACCCTCGCCGAGATCGTCATGGCGCCCACCCAGACCGGCCTCGTCGTCGCCCTCTCCCCGGACCACGGGCGTGGGCGCTACCAGGGCATGCACACCATGTCCTGGTCGGTCGCCGGTCTGATCGCGCCGCTGATGTCGGGCTTCGTCATCGACCGGTACGGCGCGCAGTGGCTGTGGGGGATCTGCGCGGTCATCGGTACGGCGGCGGCCCTTGGGTACGGCGTCCTGATGCGCCGCCCGCCCCGGCCAGAGCCGGCCGTGGTCGCGGCGCCTTCCCCGGCGAAGTCCGAGGTCGGCGCCGCCTGACACCGGGCCTACGGGTGCATCCGCGCGCCCTTGAGGGCCTTGTCCACGGCGTTGCGCGGGCCGTGGACCGCGAGCCCCACCAGATCCAGCTCACCCGTCCGTACGGCCCGTACCGCCGCCCGGTTGTCGCTGTCGTTGCCCGTCGCGAACAGGTCCGAGGTGAAGACCGCGCGCGGCAGGGCCCGCGAGAGCACGCGTGCGTGGGCCGCGGTCAGCGTCTCCTTGGTGCCCTCGAAGACCAGCACCGGCTGGCGGAACATCGGCAGATAGGGCACGCCGTCGGCGTCCTCGTAGGGCTCGCCGATCACCTCGGGGACCTCCCGGCCGAGGCCGCTGACCAGGAAGGCGGTGACGTTCAGCCGCTGCCAGGTCTCCAGGTCCTCACGGAGCAGGATGGCGATCTTGGTGTCGAAGCGGTCGGCGCGGACAGGTGCGGAATCGTTCATGGGAGCAGCCTGCCGACCGTCGTACGGGCCCGTCTTGTACGTTTTTTGCATGGCCCAGCAACGGGAGGTGTCCGCCTGGCGGCCGCCCGTCGCGGGCGTCGTCGAGGTCTTCCACGCCCACTTCACCGAGTACGCCTATCCGATGCACGTCCATGAGGCGTGGACGCTGCTCATCGTGGACGACGGCGCGGTGCGCTACGACCTGGACCGGCACGAGCACGGCACCCCGCACGACACCGTGACCCTGCTGCCGCCGCACGTCCCGCACAACGGCTCAGCGGCCACCCCGAACGGCTTCCGCAAGCGGGTGCTGTACCTGGACGGCCCGCTGCTCGGCGACGAACTGATCGGGCCCGCCGTCGACGCGCCCGACCTGCGCGACCCGGTGCTGCGGCGGCGCGTCGGACAGCTGCACGCCGCGCTCCGCGGCCCCGGTGACGAGCTGGAGGCCGAGAGCCGGCTGACGCTCGTCGGGGACCGGTTGCGCGCCCATCTGCGCCCCCGGCTCGCCACCACCGGACCGCGCACCGACCCCGCCCTCGCCCGGCGGCTGCGGGAGCTCCTCGACGAGCGGGTCGTCCACGGCCTCTCGCTGGACGAGGCGGGCGGGCTTTTGCAGGCCCATCCCGCCCATCTGGTACGGGCGTTCAGCGGGGCGTACGGCATCGCGCCGCACCAGTACCTGAACTCCCGGCGCGTCGAGCGCGCCCGGCGGCTGCTGCTGGCGGGCGTCCGCCCGGCCGAGGCGGCGGCCGCGACCGGGTTCTACGACCAGTCCCATCTCACCCGGCACTTCCGGCGGTTGGTGGGCGTGACCCCGGGGCGCTACCGGGCGGGTTCGCCGCTCTCAGGTCCCTCGTCCTGAATCAGGTGCGCGAACGCGTCCAGGTTGCGGGTCGACTCGCCGCGCGAGACGCGCCACGCGTACTCCTTGCGGATCGCGGAGGCGAAGCCCTTCTCCAGAAGGGTGTTGAAGGCGCCGTCGGCGGCCTGGAGGATCTGGCCGAGCAGCCGGTCGATCTCCTCCGCGGTGACGGCGGCGAGTGGCAGCTTGCCGGTGACGTAGATGTCGCCGAGCGGGTCGACGGCGTAACTCACGCCGTACAGCTTGAGGTTGCGCTCCAGGAGCCAGCGGTGGACGGCGGGTTCGTTCTCGTCGGGGTGGCGGATGACGAAGGCGTTCAGCGACAGGGAGTGGCGGCCGGCGATCAGGGAGACCGTCGTCGACAGTTTGCGGGTGCCGGGGAGCTTGACCACGTAGTGGCCCGGCGTGGGACTCTCCCACTCCAGCTCGGCGTCCTTGAACACGCCCTCGATGACCTGCGCGGCCCGCTGCTGTGCATCGCCCATGGCGGCAGCGTACGTCAGCCGTGGTGGGCCCGGGAGCGGCGGCGGTGGGACTGCAGGGCCGCCGTGTAGACCTCCGCCGTGGCGGCTGCCGAGGCGTCCCAGCCGAAGGAGCGGGCGTGGTGGGCGGCGGCCGTGCCCAGCCGGGCGCACAGCTGCGGATCGTCGGCGAAGTCCCGCAGCACGCGCGCGTAGGCCGCCGGATCGTGCCCTTGGACGAGGAAGCCGGTCCCGCCGTCGCGCACGGCCACCGGGAGCCCGCCCACCGCGGCGGCCAGCACCGGCGTACCGGCCGCCTGCGCCTCGATGGCGACCAGGCCGAACGATTCGCTGTACGAGGGCATGACCAGCACGGACGCGGCCCTGAACCAGTCGGCGAGCTGGTCCTGGCCGACCGGCGGGCGGAACCGTACGACATCGGCGATGCCCAGCCGCGCGGCCAGCTTCTGCAGGCCCTCCGGCTTGGCGAGGCCGCTGCCGCTGGGGCCGCCGACGACCGGGACGACCAGCCGGGAGCGCAGGTCGGGGCGCTCGTCGAGCAGGACGGCGACCGCGCGCAGCAGCACGTCGGGGGCCTTCAGAGGCTGTATCCGGCCCGCGAAGAGGGGGATCAGCGCGTCCTGGGGCAGGCCCAGGCGGGCACGGGCGGCGGCGCGGCCGTCGGCCGGGTGGAACCGGTCGAGGTTGACGCCCGGGTGGACCACGGCGACCTTGGCGCGGGCGGCGGCATAGTGCCGTACCAGCTCGTCGGCCTCCTCGGCGGTGTTGGCGATCAGCCGGTCCGCGGCGGCCACGATCTGGGTCTCGCCGATGACCCGGGCGGCGGGCTCGGGGGTGTCGCCGTCGGCGAGGTTGGCGTTCTTGACCTTGGCCATGGTGTGCATGGCGTGCACCAGGGGAACGCCCCAGCGCTGGGCGGCGAGCCAGCCGACGTGGCCGGAGAGCCAGTAGTGCGAGTGGACGAGGTCGTAGTAGCCGGGGCGGTGGCCGGCCCAGGCCTGCATCACGCCGTGTGTGAAGGCGCACAGCTGGGCCGGGAGGTCCTCCTTGGCGAGGCCCTCGTAGGGGCCCGCGTCGACGTGCCGGACGAGGACGCCGGGGGCGAGCTCCACGGCGGGCGGGAGGGCGCCGGTGGTCGCGCGCGTGAAGATCTCGACCTCGATGTTGAGGGCGGCGAGGCGCTGCGCGAGTTCCACGATGTACACGTTCATGCCGCCGGCGTCGCCGGTGCCGGGCTGGTGGAGCGGTGAGGTGTGCACGGAGAGCATGGCCACGCGGCGGGCGCGGCGGTGACCCAGACGGAGCCGCGAGGCGGACGCCGGCGAGCGGCGACCGAGCCTGCTGACGTAATGGCTCACGTGCCGTTCCTCCCTGCCGTGGGCATGCCTGATCGAGGACACCAGGCCCTCCGAACCTCTCCAACACCGGAGGTCGGTGCTCCATTTCCGGAGATTGGTTTTTTGCTGAATCATTACCGCCGATCGCTCAACCGTTCGAGGCCGGGAAGCGTCTGTCCGGAGCGGGGCGGAGACGTCCGGCGAAGCATCCGCCGGGCACCCATACCCTCGTGGGTATGACAGCCCGCCCAGCGACCCGCTCCCCCTCTCGGCTTCGCCCGAGCGGGGGGACTTCCGTCGTGGGCACGGTGACGCGCGGGACGACCCATCCGAACCGGCTGCGGCGCATGGACCGCTGGATCGCCGCCACGCACGGGGCCGAGTTGCGCCGCGCCCCCGCCCCGGTCGCCGTCGACCTCGGCTACGGCGCCGCCCCCTGGACCGCCGTCGAGCTCCTCACCCGCCTGCGTGCGACCGCGCCGCACGCGCGCGTGGTCGGCGTCGAGATCGAACCCGCGCGCGTGGCGGCCGCGCAGCCCTACGCGCGCGAGGGGCTCGCCTTCCGGCACGGCGGCTTCGAGATCCCGCTCCCCCGGCGGCCCCACCTCATCCGCGCGGCCAACGTCCTGCGGCAGTACGACGAGGCGCAGGTCGCCGGCGTCTGGGAACGGCTGTGCGCGCGGCTCGCGCCCGCCGACCCGGCGTCCGGCTCGCGGGGCGGGCTGCTGGTCGAGGGGACCTGTGACGAGATCGGGCGGCGGCACGTGTGGGTCGCGCTCGGCCCGGAGGGCCCGCGCACGGTGACCTTCGCGACCCGCCTCGGCTCCCTGGTACGCCCCTCCGACCTGGCGGAACGCCTGCCCAAGGCGCTGATCCACCGCAACGTCCCCGGCGAGCCGGTGCACGCCTTCCTGCGCGACTTCGACCGCTCCTGGGCCGCCGCCGCGCCCTACGCGTCGTACGGCGCCCGCCAGCGCTGGATCCGGGCCGTGCGGGACCTGACGGCCGACTGGCCGGTGACGGACGGTCCGGCGCGCTGGCGCCAGGGTGAAGTGACGGTCTCCTGGGGAGCGTTGGCGCCCCGCGCGTGACGGGCCCGCCCGCCGCATCGGTGCGGGCACGGCCCCAACGGCGTTGGTGCCCCGGCCTTTCGGCCTTTCCCCCTCGTTTCCCCTGAGCGCCGGATCACACGGAACGATCTCGGTGAGCCGTTCGTCACAAAGGCGGGGGGATCGTCGTGCGACGGCCGGAATGGGGGAGGGAGTCACTGCCTCTGTCGTTTTGCGCCACGGCATGGCACGATCGCCCGGGCGTTCGATGTTACTGACGGGCAATCAGTTTGGGGGCAGGGGTATGGCAAGGGGCAAGCGTGGCCTGATCGCGGCAGCGGTGACCGTGGTCTGCGCCGTCACCGTGCTGGCGGCACCCGGCGCGGCCTTCGCGGCGCCCGCACCGACCCCCACCCCGTCCACGGCCCCCGGCACAGACCCGGGTTCGACTCCCGCGACGAACGAGGAGCTGGAAGCGGTCCGCGAGCAGCTCGACCTCCTCTACCGCGAGGCGGCCTCGGCCACCGACGCCTACAACGCGGCGGAGGAGAAAGCCGAGCAGCAGTCCGCCGAGATCGTCGCGCTGGCGAAGCTGATCGTCGAAGGCAAGGAGAAGCTCGCCGAGTTGAGGAAGCGCGCCGGCTCCGCTGCCGCCGCCCAGTACCGCACCGGCGGCCTCCCGCCCGAGGCCCATCTGATGCTCAGCGACAACCCGGGCGAGTTCCTCGAGGGCAGCAGCCGGGTCCGCCAGGGCGAGCGCGCCACCAACCATCTGTTGCAGGAGCTGACCCGCACCCAGCAGGACTTGGAGCAGTACGCCAAGGACGCCTCCGCCCAGTGGAAGAAGCTGGAGGCGGGCCGAAAGGCGAAGGCCGCCGCCCAGAAGAAGATCGAGCAGCGGATCGCGGCGGCCAAGAAGCTGGAGTCCCAGCTGGAGAAGGAGGAGAGGAAGCGCCTGGCGGAGCTGGAGGAACAGGCCGCCTACGAGGCGCAGACCGCCTGGCTCGACTCCGGCGTCCTCGACGAGATCGACGGCACGGCCACCGAGCAGGGCAGGAAGGCCGTGAAGTTCGCGACCCAGCAGATAGGCAAGGCGTACGAATGGGGCGCCGAGGGCCCGAAGACGTACGACTGCTCCGGACTGACCTCTCAGGCCTGGGCGGCGGCAGGCAGCGCCATCCCGCGCACCTCCCAGGAACAGTGGAGGCAGCTCAAGCGCGTCGCCGTCGAGGACATGCAGCCCGGCGACCTGATCATCTACTTCGGGGACGCCAGCCACGTCGGGATGTACATGGGGGACGGCGCGATGGTGCACGCCCCGCGGCCGGGGCGGACGATCACGATCGCGGGGGCCGGTTCGATGCCGATCCTGGGAGTCGTACGCCCGCAGACGGACTGAGCGGCCGGGGCGGTAACGCCCCACGGACTCCGGTGACGTGGCCCACGTGACCCACCCCACGCTCCTCCGCGGCCAAACCGGCGACCGACGTGACCTTCGTCATCACGGACCGGACACTGTCCTGTCCAACTGCGGTACGGATCGCGGCATATGACAGTGGCCGACCACCGAGCGGCGTGCCTCACACCATTCCGTTGCGGCGCCGACACCCGCTATCGTCCCGGTCGGTGGGTCGAGGTCCCTCGCACCCGCCATGCCCTCGGGGGGAGGGAAGGAACCCAGGACAATGCCCGTACCCGTACCGCGGCAGAGAGCGATCCCGGCCGTGGAAAGTGGTCAGGCGCAGGCCGCGCCCGCAGTCCGCGGCCTCTCCGGTGCATCCGGTGATCCCGGTACTGAGGCTCCGCGCAAGGAAGCGCACAAGGAAGAGAAGGCCCAGAAGACCACCAGCACGACCACGGACACCAACCTCACGCTGCTGCTGATCGAGGACGACCCCGGCGGCTCACCGATCGTGCCCGAACTGCTCGACCAGTCCGGCAAGCCGATCCGGATCCGTACCGCCCGCAACCTCACCGAGGCCGCGCGGCTGCTGACCGACGACGTCCACTGCATCCTGCTGGACCTCGCGCTGCCCGCCCCCGGCCGGACCGACGACAGCGACGACGAGCTGTACGTCCTGCGGCACGTGCTGGAGCTCGCGCCCCGGCACGCCGTCCTCGCCCTCACCGCGTCCGGCGATGCCGAGCGCGGTGCCGAGGCCGTGCGCGTGGGCGCCCAGGACTATCTGTTCCGCGACGAACTGGACGGTCGGCTGCTGAGCCGCGCGATCCGCTACGCCGTGGAGCGGAAACGTTCCGACACGGCCGAGCGGCGGCTCGCCGAGGGCCGACTGCGGGCCCAGGAGAACCGCCGGCTGGAGCGCGGCCTGCTGCCCACGCCGCTGCTGCACGGTTCCCCGCTGCGCTTCGCCGCCCGCTACCGCCCCGGCCGCTCGCGCGCGCTGCTGGGCGGCGACTTCTACGACGTCGTGCGCACGCCGGACGGCACCGTGCACGCCATGATCGGCGACGTCTGCGGGCACGGCCCCGACGAGGCCGCGCTCGGCGTCGAGCTGCGCATCGCGTGGCGCGCGCTGACGCTGGCGGGCCTGTGCGGCGACGAGCTGCTGAACACGCTCCAGCAGGTGCTGGAGCACGAACGCTCGGACGACGAGATCTTCGCGACCCTGTGCACGGTGGACATCGCGCCGGACGGCCGCCGGGCCGGTCTGTGCCTGGCCGGTCACCCGGCCCCGCTGGTCGCCCGCCCCGGTCGCGCGCCGCGGCTGCTGCCGTACGACAACAACGGCCCCGCCCTCGGCCTGCTGCCGGGCGCGCGCTGGCCGCGGATGCAGGTGGAGCTGGGCCGGGAGTGGAGTCTGATGCTCTACACCGACGGCCTGATCGAGGGCCATGTCGGCGCCGGCCGCGAGCGGCTCGGCCAGGACGGCATGGTCGAGATGATCAGCCGCCAGCTGTCCCAGGGCCTGCGCGGCGAGCAGCTGCTGCGCGAGGCGGTCAACGAGGTGCGGGAACTCAACGGCGGTGAGCTCACGGACGACGTGGCGGTGCTGCTGCTGGATCGAGTGCCGTAGCGGCGGGGGCGCGACTGCGGCCGTGCGGGGCGCGGACGGGCGGAATGCAGCCGTGGAGGGTGCCGCCGTGCGGGGGCGCCCTCAGGTGCCGCGCAGCCGATGACGGCCGTCGGTCACCGTCCGCCGTTGTACGGGCCGTACGGGCCGTCGCTGCTCGAACCGCGGCGGGCGCGGCCGCCGCCCGGGAGGCCACGCAGGGCCGGGCGCACGTCGACCATGTACACGATCGTCGCGATGAGGCCGATGATCGGCAGGAACGACAGGATGTTGAAGATCAGGTTCACCACGAAGGCGAGCCCGAGGACGATCAGCCAGAAGGGCTTGGTCTGCTTGTCGGCCGCGCGGTAGGCGTCCTCGCGACGCGTGGCGGCGTCGATCATCGCGAAGCCGCTGAAAAGGATCAGGGCCATGCTCAGCAGCCACATGAACCCGACGAATCCCTGCATCAGCACAACGTCCACCACCCGTATCGGCTAGTCCCTACGCGGTCACCGTACCCGCAACCGTCCGACCGCTACCCGAAGAACGGGCCGGGCACCCAAGGAGTGCCCGACCCGTTACCGATCACCCGTCCGTGTCACCCGTCGTGACCGCGGACGCGGCGCGCGGAGTGTCACTTGGCCGACGGCGTCGTCTTCTTCGCCGGGGTGGTGGCCTTGCGAGCGGCCGGAGCCTTCTTCGCGACGGGCTTCTTCGCCGCGGCGGCCTCGGCCTCAGCCGCGGCGGGCTTGTCCTGCTTGGCCTCGGCCGACTTGCTCTCCGGCTCGACGGCGATGGCCAGCTCCTCGATCTCCTCGGCGGCCTCGCCCCGCCAGGTCCGCACGGCCTGCTCGCCGTGCTCGGCGACCTTCTCGTAGGTCTCACGGGCCTTCACGGCGTACTCGGCGGCCATGCCGACACCGCGCAGGGCGAAGTCCTGGGCACTCTCGCCCAGCTTCTTGATGTCGGAGTCGAGGGAGCCGAAGAACTCGTTGACGCGGGTCTGGACGTTCTCCTGCGTCTCCTTGACGCGAGCGGTGGCCTTCTCCTGGACGGCCTTGGGGTCGGTGTTGCGCACGGCCTCGATGCGGGCAGGCGCCTCGTTGCGCAGCTGGTCGACCAGACCGGGCACCTTCTTGGCCTGCTGGAGAGCGAGGTCGGCGGTGCCGGCGGCGAAGTACAGCGGCCGCGGGTCGGTGAGGGTCTTGCGCAGGTCTTCGGTGATGGCCATGGTGCTGGTCCTCCCGGTGGCTTTCTGTGAGGGTTCGGGGTCCGCCGCGTCCGCCCGGCTCAGCCGGCGGAGCGCTGCTGCGGGTCGGCGTCGTCGCCGTCGGCAGCACGGGTGTCGCGTATGGCGCCGTCGCCACTGGCGCGGCTGCCGTCGCCGCTTCTTATGCCGCTGCGATCGCTGGGATCGCTGCCGTCGTGACTGTCACGGCTGTCGCGTCTGTCGCGTCTGTCGCGTCTGTCGCTGTAGCCGCTGTAGTCGCTGTCGTCACTGTCGTCACTCAGGTCACCGTCCTGCGCCGCGTCCGCCTTGCCGGACTCGAAGCCGTTCTCCTTGCGGAACGACTCGTAGACCTGGAGAAGCACCTGCTTCTGCCCCTCGTTCAGCGTGGGATCGGCGAGGATGACGGCACGCGTCTCCACCTCGTCCCGGTCCCGCTCGGCGTCGAGGATCCCGGCCCGCACGTACAGCGTCTCGGCGGAGATCCGCAGCGCCTTGGCGACCTGCTGCAGCACCTCCGCGCTCGGCTTGCGCAGCCCGCGCTCGATCTGGCTCAGATACGGATTGGACACCCCGGCGGCGTCGGCGAGCTGCCTGAGCGACAGCTGCGCGTTGCGCCGCTGTTCGCGCAGATACTCACCGAGATTGCCGACGTTGAGCGATGCCATACCTCCACCATGCCGCGCCGTGCTAACAATTGCAAGCAACCCGCTTGCAAAAGTGCGCCATGCCACTCGCACGGCAGCACCGGGCGCCCCGCGCGGCAGACTGACCGCCATGACCGCAACGGACGCAAAAGCCGATCTTCACTTCTATCTGCAGTCCGCCCGCGACGCCCTGCTGTGGAAGCTGGAAGGGCTCTCGGAGTACGACATCCGCCGCCCGCTCACCCCGACGGGTACCAACCTCCTGGGCCTCGTGAAACATGTGGCGAGCGTGGAGTTGGGCTACCTCGGCGAGACTTTCGGGCGGCCCTCCGACGATCCGCTGCCCTGGCTCGACGGGGACGCCGAGTCGAACGCGGACATGTGGGCCACCGCCGAGGAGTCCCGCGAGTTCGTCGTGGGCCTCTACCGCCGGGCGTGGGCGCACGCGGACGCGACGATCGACGCGCTGTCGCTGGACACCGTCGGCAAGGTGTCGTGGTGGCCCGCCGGCAAGGACGAGGTGACGTTGCATCACGCCGTCGTCCGCGTGATCGCCGACACCCAGCGGCACGCCGGGCACGCCGACATCGTTCGCGAACTCATCGACGGGGCTGTGGGGATGCAGGCAGGCAACACGAGCATCCCGGAGGGCGATACGGCCTGGTGGGAGGGGTATCGCGGCCGGCTGGAGAGGGTGGCCCGGGAGGCGGACGGGGCGGCGGGACGGGGAGTGTGACGTCGTGACGTCGTAGAAGTTCTAGAAGTCGTAGAAGGGACCGCAGGCCGAAGTCCCCTGGCCGGAGCCGGGCCCGAAGATCACGACTGGAGGGGGACTGGCCGGGCGCGCTGCTGGCCGAGCGGCTGGGGATCAGCCCCTGTACCGTGCGCCGCGATGTCGAACGCCTGCGCGAGCTGGGCTATCCCATCGTCACCGTCAAGTGCCCCGACGGCGGCTACCGGCTCGCCGCCGGCAGCGATCTGCCCCCCGTTGCTCTTCGACGACGAGCAGGCCGTGGCCCTGCGGATCGCCACCACCGCCGGTGCCGGCATCGAGGAGTCCGCGGCCCGCGCGCTGACCACCGTCCGGCAGGTCATGCCCGCACGGCTGCGCCACCGCATCGACACCGTGCAGGTCACCGCCGCGGAACGGCCCAGGTCCCGGCCCGAACCCCCGGTCGGGAGCGGCGTGCTCACGGCGCTCGGCGCGGCCGCCCACGCGCGGGAGGTGCTCCGCTTCGGCTACCCGCCCGGCGTGGCCGACGGCGGCACCCCGCGCGCGCCGCGCCGGGTGGAGCCGCACCACGTCGTCACCTGCGGCGGCCACTGGTACCTCGTCGCCTGGGACCTCGACCGCGCGGACTGGCGCATCTTCCGCGCCGACCGCATCACCCCACGCGTCCCCACCGGGCCCCGCTTCACCCCGCGTGAACTGCCGGAGGCGACGTGGCGGCCTTCGTCACCGACCGGTTCCGCGGCTCCGGCGGCGTCGGCGACCGGCCGTGCCGCGGCGAGGTGATCCTCGACCTGCCCGCCGCCGTCGTGTCCCGTCACAGCCACGACGGACTCGTCGAGGAACTGGGCCCGCACCGCTGCCGGCTCGTCCTGGGCTCCTGGTCACGAGCCGGCCTGGCCGCCCTGATCGGGAGGTTCGACACCGGCATCGAGGTCGTCGGACCGCCGGAGCTCCGGGACGCCTCCGCGCACCTGGCCCGCCGCTACGCCGACGCCGCCGACCCCAGGCAGGACGCCACCTGAGACACCGGGGAGCCGGTCGCCGTACGCCCTCGTACCCACTTATTTGTGCGTACTTGGCGCCGCGCGCCGTCCGGGGAGAGGCTGGTCGCGGGTGGTCAGGAGGCCGACGAGGTCGCGGTCAGGCTCTCCAGACGGCGGTGGCCCCAGTCGGAGAGGGGGGCCAGCGCCTCGGAGAGTTCGCGGCCGAAGCCGGTCAGGGAGTAGACGGTCTTCAGGGGCATCACGTCGTGCACCTCACGGTGTACGAGGCCGTCCGTCTCCATCTCGCGCAGCGCCTGGGTCAGCACCTTCTCGGTCAGGCCCGGCAGCCTCCGGCGCAGTTCGCCGGGGCGGTACGGGCCTGACTCCAGGAGCCACAGCAGGGACGTCTTCCACTTGCCGTCGATCACCGCGATCGCGGCGGTCACTCCGCAGACGTTCGGATCCTGGGCCTGCCTGCGCGTCATTTCCACCCCTTTTGTGATGAATTGTTCGTGCCGTTCTCAAGGGAGTTGAACAAGCATGTCCACCTACGACGACAAGTCTGCCGTCACCGTGCTCGGTCTGGGGCCGATGGGCCGCGCCCTGGCCGGCGCCTTCCTGGACGCCGGCCTGCGCACCACCGTCTGGAACCGCACCCCCGGCCGGGACGGCGAACTGGCCGGCCGGGGAGCCACGTCGGCCGTGACGCCGGAGGAGGCCGTCGCGGCGAGCGACCTCGTCGTGGTCTGCGTGGTGAACTACGACGCCTCCGACGCGATCCTGCGCCGGCCCGCCGTCACCGACGCCCTCGAAGGCCGCACCCTCGTGAACCTCACCGCCGACACCCCGGCCCGGGCCCGTGACACCGCCGGCTGGGCCGCCGCGCACGACATCCGCTACCTGGACGGCGCGATCATGACGCCGACGACGAGCATCGGCACCCCCGACGCGGTGTTCCTGCACAGCGGCCCCGAGGAGCTGTACCGCGCGCACCGGGCCGCCCTGGACACCCTCGGCGGCACCCACACCCACCTCGGCGAGGACGCCGGACGGGCGGCGGCCTACGACGTCGCGTTGCTCGACATCTTCTGGACGGCGATGGCGGGCTACGCGCACGCCCTGGCCGTGGCCCGCGCGGAGGGCATCAGCGGGCGGGAACTCGCGCCCTTCGCGCAGGGCATCTCCGCGATCCTGCCGCCGCTGTTCGAGGAGTTCGCCGGCGACGTCGACGACGCCGCCTACTCCGGCGAGCTCAACCCGATCACCTCGGCGGTCTCCTCCATGTCCCACATCATCGAGGCCTCCGAGGGACACGGCATCGAGGCGAGCGTGATGCGCGCGGCGGAGGGCCAGGCCCGCCGTGTCATCGGCCTCGGCCACGGAACGGACGGGTTCATGCGGGTCACGGATCTGCTGAGCCGGGGGTGAGGGGCCGGGGAGCAGGGCCCCGGTTCCATGCCGAGCCGCTCCCCCGCCCCACCGGTCTCACCCGGCGCCCAGCCACCCCGCCACCACGGCGAAGTCCGCATCCGTGAGCCCCACCCGGTGGTTCACGCGGTGCAGGAGGGCCCGTGCGGGGTGGTGGGCGCTCACCCAGTCCCGGTCGGCCGCCTTGATCTCGTCGTCGAGCCAGACGAAGGGCCGGCCCGCCGCCCAGGCCACGAGCGGCCGGGTCTTCCAGTGCAGCGGGCCGGGCCGCGCGGCCTCCTCCGGCCAGTCCACGGCCGGGAGCGGGGGCAGGCCGAGCCAGGGCGCCATGAGTTCGTTCGCCTCCTCCAGCCAGGTGGTGGCCCACACCAACTCGCAGCCCAGCGCCCACAGCCGGGGGCCCAGCGCCGGATCGACCCTGCTGAGCAGCGGGTTACCGGCGCCCCGCCCGAGCCGTGCCCCGTACGCCGGATACGGATCCGCCGACCCGAAGGGGAGAAGCGTCCCGTCGATATCCAGGAAGAGAAGCATCGCGCCTAGGCTACTGTTGCTCTCATGACTGCCGGGTTTGCGGCCAAGTGCCGCGAGCGAGTTGGGTGCCCGGCCTCTGAATGAGGCTGAGGCGGGCCAGGAGTCCGCCGGTCTCTCTCCGCGCGTTCGCGCGCGTTCGTCCACCGATCACCAGTGACGAGCACGGCCGGAGAGAGAAGAGAACACCGAGCATGCCCAACGACACCATCAGCGACTTCAACCAGCAGGTCATCGAGGAGTTCCGCGCCAACCGGGGCCGCGTAGGCGGCTACTTCGAGGGCGCCCGCCTCATCCTCCTGACCACCAGCGGCGCCCGCACGGGCGCGGAGCACACCACCCCTGTGGCCTATCTCCCCGACGGCGCGGACCGCATCCTGGTCATCGCCTCCGCGGGCGGCGCCCCCAGACACCCCGCCTGGTACCACAACCTCCTCGCCCACCCCCAGGTGACCGTGGAGAGCGGCGCGTTCACGTACCAGGCGCGGGCCGAGGTGCTGAGCGGCGACGAGCGCGACCAGGCGTTCGCGCGGGCCGTCGAGACGGACGCGGGCTGGGCGGAGTACCAGGAGAGGGCGGGGCGGGTGATACCGGTCGTGGCGCTCCACGAGATCGCGGGCGGCCCTCCGAACATCAACGCCGGCTCCATGGGCGAGGCCATCAAGGTCGTTCATGACGCCTTCCGACGCGAACTCTCGCTCATCCGCGAGGAGATGAACAAGAAAACGCAGAGCGGCGGCCCCCTGGGTGCCCAGCTGCGCGTCAACTGCCTCACGTTCTGCCACGGACTGCACAACCACCACACCGGCGAGGACCTCGGCCTGTTCCCCTTCCTCGCCGACCGCCACCCCACGGCCGCCCCCACCATCGAACGCCTCCGCGAGGAACACGAACACATCGCCGCCCTGGTGGAGGAGCTGCGCGCGGCGATAGGGACGCAGGACCCCGCCATCGCCCGCTCGGAGGTCGAGCGCCTCACCACGGAACTGGAGGCGCATCTGACCTACGAGGAGCAACACCTCATCCCCCTGCTCGACGCCTGAGAACCCCTTCGGCGGGCGCCTCCGGAAAGCCACCTGGAGGCGCCCGACCTCACAACGGCGGCCCGCCCGCGTGCACCACGTCCAGCCGCGTCGACCCGTCATGTCTGCGCGGCGCGGGTCAGGCGGCGTCGAGCAGACGAGTCGTGCGCTTCAGCGTGTGCGTGTAGCGGTCCGCGGCCTGGCGCACCGCCGGCACGTCCAGACTCATGCCGTGGACGATGCGGTCCAGGTCCACGTACGCGGAACGCACGACCTCCATCAGCTGGTACACCTGCCAGTCGCGCTGCCAGCCTCGGCTGTGCTCGGCGCCGACGCGCTCCTCCCAGCGGGCGAACATGCGGTGCCGGACCTCGCCACGTGCCGGCGTCAGATGGAGGTGCCGGACCAAGTCGTAGAGGGGATCGCCGATCAGGGCCATCTCCCAGTCGATGAGGGCGAGTCCGGTGCCGTGGCGGGGGTCGTCGGTCCGGACGAGGTTCCAAGGGTTGAGGTCGCCGTGCAGCAGCGCGGGCCGACGGGGGGTGACACGGTGGCGGGCGAGCAGGTCGGCCAGCCGGGCCGCGTCGGGCAGCCCCAGGCGGCGGGCGGCGAGCTGGGTTCGTTCCGGGAGTCCGGCGACCATCGCGGCCACGCGGTCGGCCAGCCAGGGGTGGAAGTCGTGGGCGGCGTGCGCGGCCAACGGGTCCAGAGTGGCGCAGTCGAGTTCGGTCAGCGCGCACAGCTGGTCCACGAGCAGGTCCGCCTCGTGCGGCAGCAGGCCCGCCACCGGGTGCACGGTGGACCGCCCGTCCGGGGGTCGCTCGCCGGGCAGCGGACCGAGGTAGGTGAGGACGGCGAACTGCTCTGCGGGCTCGCTCTCGCCCCGTACCAGAACCCTCGGTGCCGCCACTTCGACGCCTGCCGCCTCGATGGCCATGAGCACCGGGTATTCCTCAAGCGTCGTGAAGACGCTCTCGTGGCGGTGGGCCGGGGCCGCGTCGCGGCGTACGAGAACCGCACCGACGCCCGGAACGCGGACCACGGTGTTGAGATGGGCCGTGCCCCGGAAGACGTGATCGGCGCTCGCACGGCCCTCGGCTGCCAGCACGGAACCCACCAGGGCATGCGGGAAGTCGGCCCGCTCCGGAACACGCGGATCGGGAACGAAGGGGTCGGGAGTGGCACGGCGGCGGCCGACCCGGGAGCGCCGGGCGGCCTGCCGGCGGTGCGGGACCGGCAGCGTGTCGGGCTCGTCCGGCGGCTCGGTGAGTTGGATCGGTTCGGCGGCGGCGCTCAGGGCGCGGCGCACCGACGAGGCGGCCAGATCGAGGTACGCCTCGGGGTCCGGGCTGGTGGCGAGGCACCGGGCGGAATACATCACAGCCCAGTAGACGGACTGCGCCCACTCGAAGTCCACATGACGGCGAAGATCTCGTTCCAGTCCGTCGGCCGCTCGCGGCCGTTCCCGGGACACGGCCTGCGTCCAGGCCTGGCCGACCTCGCCCCATTGAGCCTCCGGATACCGCCTGCGGACGAGGTGAGTGGCCAGATGGTGCAAGGAATCGCCGTAGAGGCGAAGGAGCGCGGACGGCCGGGGGACGGGTGCCGGCAATGTGCGGTCGAACCGGCGCAGTGCCTCCCCCGGCACACCCGGAGCGGTGAACAGACCACGGACATCGACGGCTGCCGGCCGGGCGCCACCGGGTCGGCAGTCCCATCTGGGTACGAGCGGTACCACCAGTCGTCGCTCCTGTCACGCAAGGATGACGGGAGTACCACGATAGCCGTGACAAGGTGCCGTTCTGGGGCAGATCACCTGACGATCGGTTTACTTGGCGAGGTTCTTCCACAGGGAGTCGAACCAGGCCTGCGTGCCCTCCACGAGCAACGCGTGGTTCGGATCTTCGCTGTCCTTGACGAAGTGGGTGAACTTGGCGATGAGGCCGAGGGCGTCCAGCGCCTGGATCTCGGTCTCCAGCCTCTTCAGGACCAGCGGGCGTTCGCCCACCACGTAGTAGGCCTGAAGCATCTCCTCGCCGTTCATCAAGTAGACCTTGAGCGGCGGGGTCAGGGGCACGTGGCGGATCTCCACGTCGACCGTCTCGACCGCTCCCCGGGCCTTGAAGGTCAGGAGCCGCCCCTTGACCTCGCCGGAATGCCACTCCGCCAGCTCCCGCTGGCGCTCGCGCATCGCGTCCCGGTACTGCGGGTCCAGTGACTGCGGATACGGCATGTCCAGGTCGGGGTCAGGAAGCATCATGCGCAGCACGATGCGCTGCGGGGCTTCCAGCTTGCCGCGTTGGATGCGCTCGTCCAGTCTGCGGAGCTGGTTGTTCAACGACTCGGCCGTGAGCGTGAACACGTCCAGGGTGACCTCCGCGCGGGCGAAGGCCTGGTCCATGAACCACTCAAGGCTGGCCGGTTGCCCCGACTGGTCCGTCGACCGCGCCGAACGGATGCCCTCCGGCACCCGTATCACCCGGGTTCCACTGCCCTGCCGCCGCTCCACCCAGCCCTCGTTGGCCAGCTCCGTCAGCACGCTTCGCACGGTGTCCCGGGCCACCCCGAGCTCGGCGGCCAGGTCTCGTTCCGCCGGCAGAAGGCTGTGGAGCGGGTACTCGCCGTCGAGCAGACGGCTTCGCAACGTCGACATGACGTCGTCGAACCGCTGCCTGCGTCCGGTCGTACCGCTCCGCTCATCACTCACCCTACGACCCTACCGCCATTCCTCCAATAGCGGACCTCTCTCAACCACTTCACCCGACCAACACTCAAAAATGGTTGGGGATCAGTCCGCCAGGGAACCAACCAATCAGACCAACCAATCCAATTGGTCGGAGAGTTGACGGACGGACAGGGAGTGCGGGAGGTGGGCATGCGAGTGTCAGCCGGCGGACAGCACGGACAGCACGTCCTGCAGCGTGGGCACCAGATATCCGGCGCCGGCATCACGCAGGATCTTCTCCTTGCGCTCGTTGCGCACGTACCCCAGGAAGCCGACGCCGGCGCTGCGCGCGGCCATCAGGTCCGTGGGGGCGTCACCGATCATCAGGGTGTCCCCGGGCGAGGCGCCGAAGGCGCGCAAGGCCTGGTCGAGGCAGTGCGGGTCGGGCTTGAGCAGGCTCAGGTCCCGGGACCGGCCGTAGACATGCGGACCGAACGCGCCCTCCAGGCCGCGGTCGCAGAGGTACTGCCGGGCCGCACGCGGCGAGTTGTTCGTCGTCACGGCCAGTCGAACCCCCCTGGCCGCCCACGTGCGCAGGAGCGGATCCGCGTAGGGAGTGGGCGTGGCACAGGTGGCGGCCTTCAGCTCCTCCTGCGTGAGTCGCTCCTCCAGCGTGGCCACCACGGCGCCGGGACGTGGGTGGCGGCTGTCGACAGCGCGCAGGACGTCCCAGGGGTCCGTCGACCACCGTTCCTCTTCCGTGAGCAGATCGCGCAGTCCTCGCGCCTCCAGCCAGCCGACGAGCACGCGCGTCACGTCTCGCGCGGAATGTCCGGCGAACAGGCGGCAGATCGGCCCGTCGAAGTCGAAAAGCACGTAGCGGGCCCGCGTGATGAGTCCCTGGAGGTTCTCCGTGTGCGTTGTCACCGGTTCAGTCTGCGACACGATGGGGTGGCCGCGCGTCCACCGGGTCGCATGACACTAGTCCAGGGTCAACTCAGAGGTGACGGTGTCCCAGAGAGCGTCGAACCACAACTGCGACTGCTCCACGAAGGCCTCGTCACGGCGGCCCGTCTCCTGCTCGAAGGAGAAGAGGAGGGCCTGGGTGCCCAGGACGTCGTACACATCCTGGGATTCGACGTCGTCCGCGGCTCGGCGGGTGACCATGTAGTAGGCGATCAGGGCCTCGCGACCGTTGAGAAGGTACAGCTTCACCGGAGGGGTGAACGGGAGCGCGCGGAAGGTGACGCTCACGTCGATGCCGTGCGTGGCGCGCAGGGCGCGGAGGTTGTGCCTCAGGACCTGGACCTGGGCGTTGCGCATCGTCAACCAGCGCTCGTGCACCGAGTCGTCGCCGCTCCCCTCGACCGAGGTGGGGAATGCCAGGTCGATGTTTCGGGAGGGCAGCAGCACCCGGACGTCGATCGAGTCCGGGCAGACCCGTCCTTCGTGGATCCTCCGGAGCGGTTCCCCGAGGCCCAGCATCATCGTCTCGGCGGTCAGGCAGACGGCGTCCACGCGTACGTGACGCGCGAAGAACGCCTCCGTGAGGCGGGGCCCGAGGCTCACCATCGTCGGTTGCGGCTCGCGCCATGCGGGTTCCGGTTCCGCGATGCGCGGCGGGCTGCCCTTGCTGACGTTGCTCAGGAGACCGTCGCCCTGGAGAGCGCGAAGGGCCTGGCGGACGGCGCCGCGCTCCACACCGAACTCCTCGGCGAGTTCGGCCTGGGTGGGCAGGCGGTCGCCCGCTTTCAGCCGCCCCTGCCGGATCCGCTCGCGCAGAGAGTCCGCGATCTCTTGAGGCGTGAGCCTTCTGCTGCCGACCACTGCCGCCATCTCCTCCCGCACCCGGAAACCGAAAGGCTGCATCCCACTTGTAGGGGTTGCCCGGATAGTTGTTTATCCATCCCTGCCAAGTTGGAACGACTTTAGCAGACTTGGTGCCAACTAGCACCAAGTCAGCAAGGTACTCGACCACTTCTGCCGAAGGGGGGTGTTCCCTCCCCATGCCAAGGAGACGCCACCGTGTCATGGATCAAAGCGGCCGCCACCGTCTTACTCCTCACCGTCGAGGAACTAGCCAAGTGGAGATACGGCACCACAGGCCTCGTCGCTCTCGTCCTGCTCCTCGTCGGACTGCAGCGCCGCAACCACACCTGCAGCGCCATCGGCGCCGTGGGGCTCAGCCTCTCGGTCACGGGGCCGGCGCTGTGACCCGCGCGCGATCAGCCCGCCAGGTCCAGTTCCGTGCTGATGGTCTCCCAGAGCCGGTCGAACCACAGACGGGACTGTTCCACGAAGGACTTGTCCCGCACCCCGCCGTCGCCCTGCCGGAAGGCGAACAGCGGCGAAGCGCCCCCCTGCACCTCGTAGGTGTCCGGGCCCCCGCCGTCGGTCCTCTCCGCACGCCGGCTGGGTGTGTAGAAGGCGAACAGCGCCTCGGTCTCGTTCAGGAGGTACAGCTTCACCGGCGGCGTGAAGGGCAGGGCGCGGAAGTGCACCCGGACGTCGACGCCGTGCGTGGACCGCAACGCCATCAGGTTGTGGCTCAGCACCAGGCCCTGGGCGTTGCGCAGCGCCCTCCGATGCGCGGGGGAGTCGCCGTCGGAGCCGACGGACGGGGGGAAGGCGAGGTCGATGTCCCGGGACGGCAGCAGGACGCGCAGGTGCACCGTGGCCGGTTTCGGCACCCCGGTGTGCAGCCGGCGCAGCGGCTCGCTGACGGCCAGGTTGAGCGAGGCCGACGTCAGGCACAGCGCGTCGATCCTGACGTGCTTGGCCTCGAAGGCGGCCGCCATCCGGGCGGGCAGTGCGGCCAGCGTGGACTCCGGCTGCGCGGTCGGGCCGAAGAAGGCCGTCGCCCCGTCGGGCGCGACCGTCGCCGGCGCCCCGCGGGACACGTTGGTGAGCAGGTCCTCCGACTGCAGGATGCGCAGTGCCTGCCGGACGGCGCCGCGCTCCACGCCGAACTCCTCGACCAGGGCGGCCTGGGTGGGCATGCGCTGGCCCGCCTTGAGTGTGCCCGACCTGATCCTGTCGCGGAGTTCGTCGGCCACCTCCTGGGGCGACAACGGGCCCCTTCCCCGCTCGTTCGCGGCAATCTGTTCCGACGTCACATCGGAACACTACAACTTTGAGCCATCTTCGGGCAGTTGCCCGACAGATGGTTACCGGACACTTCAAAGACGCTCCAACCGGGCATAAGTTGGCAACCAACTAAATGAATGTGGTTGCACTTTCCGATGGTTGGTGGCGCTGGAAGGACGCACCCCATGCCGTTCATCGCTCTCGTCGTCGCCGCTCTCGCCATCGGATTCGAGCAGTTCGTCCAGTCGAAGCTCGGCGCCATGGGGATCATCGCACTCGTCGCCATGACCCTCGGCATCAAAGCCAAGAACGTCACTCTCGGCGGCATAGGAGCAGTGATCCTCGTATTGCTGCTCACCCAGTCCGGCTGACCGGGCTCCCTTCCGGAGGGGAGCCGGGAGCTCGGTCAGTCTGCACAGACACAACTGAAGATCGACAACCGAAGAACGCACAGCCACAACTGAACAAGCACAGGCACAGCCACAACTGAAGAGCACGCTACGGATAGCGAAACCGTCCACCGTCGCCGGCAGAAGGGAGCACTAGAAGAGGTCCGGGCACCACGGTCGCCTGGACGTGCGCAGCAGGGCGTCGGCCGAACGGGCGGCGCCCGCTCGTTCTTCCCGGACCCGGCCCAGCGCGGCCAGCCGCACCGCCGACTCGTCACCCAGCCACAGCGCCGCCAGGTCGGCGACGTCCAGCGTGAGATCGGCGCTCTGGTTGCTCGGCGCGCAGGACGCGCCCTGCTCCGACGCCTCCAGGCGGTACCGCCCGCCCGCGAAACCTCCGGCGTCCACGATCTCCAGCACCAGCTCCCCCGAGCCCTCGTACGTCCGCGCCTGCAGCGCCCGTACGACGTCCAGCACCCGCACCCAGAGCCAGTCGGCCTGCATGGTCAGGCGGGCGGCGCGCGGGTCCGGCAAAAGCAGCGGGAGCAGGTCGTCCGGGGCCCGCAAGCCCGTCTTCACGTGCGCGATCCAGTCGATCGAGCACAGGTAGTGCCACAAGGCGCGCTCGGCGGCCGGCGTCACCGCGATCAGCCAGTTCACGTCGGCCGTGATCTGTGGCTGCTTGCCGTGCCACTTGTCGTCCGACTCGTAGGAGACCAGGCCCTCGATCTCACCGGCGGCCGAGCGGTACAGGGCGTAGTAGGGCTCGGTCCAGGAACTGCCGAAGCGTGCGGCGCCGGTGTTGATCCGCCACCACAGCTCGGTGCGGCTGACCGCGCCCGGCTGCGCCCGCCGCAGGCGTTCGTGCAGCTCGGGGCCGAGCTTGCGGACGTCCTCGGCGTCGACCAGGTCGATCCGCCCGCCGTCCTCCGGCCCCGACCAGCGGCGGTCCAGGCCGGTCCGCGCCACGTCGACGGTCCACTCGGCGGCCGTGGTGGCGGCGCCGAAGCCGTAGCGGCCGTAGATCGGGTACTCGGCGGCGATGAGCGTCGCGACGACGTCCCCGCGTTCCTTCGCCGCCGTCAGGTCCTGGTTCATCATGCGGCTGAGCAGGCCACGGCGGCGGTGCGTCGGGCTGACGGTGACGTTGGAGACGGCGTCGGCGGGCACGTAGGCGCCGCCCACGGCGGTGACCTCCTGCGCGAAGGAACGGAACGTCGCCACGCACCGGTCCCCGTCGAACGCCCCGAGCAGCCGCCCCGGCACGAACTCGGCGCGCCGCGCCTGCAACTGCTCCTCGGTCAGCGTGGGCTTCTGCAGGAAGCCGACCCGCATGGCGCGATGCCAGTCCTCGAACTCGGCCTCGGTGATCGGGCGTACGGGCAGCTCGTGGCGACGCGTCATGAGTGCACGGTAGGCATACGAAGGCACAGGTGTCGCGGGATTTTCCGCCCGGGGCGGTGCGCGTGCGAGCCGCCCCGGGCGGGACCACGCGGACCACGTCCCCCCGGCCCTCACATCAGCAGGTCGTCGACCTGTGCCTCCCCCTCCCGGTACCGTCGCGCGATCTCCGCGCTGCACTCGTCCGCGGTCCGCTGCAGCCGTTGCCGGCGACGGGACACCTGCTGCTCGTACCGCACGAGGCGCCCCATCGCGGTGGTGAGTTCCACGTCGGTGCGGGCGTCCAACGCGGACAGTTCGACCTCGGCCAGCATCTCCGCGGCCAGCCGCCGGTACTCCTCGTTGTGCGGCGTGCCCAGCGTGACGTGGCGCGCGGAGGAGCGGTGCCGGGCCGGGGCGTCCGTGAGGATCTCCGGCAGCCGCTGGACGACGGACGCCTCTGCCGTGCCCGTGTCCATCAGCGACGCCGGCCCCCGGCGCGCCAGCTCCGCGCGCAGGATGTCGATACGCCCTTGGAGCAGCCGCCGTACGTAACTGAGATCCGCCTCGTCGCGCTGGGCGTCCCGGCGCAGGGTGCGCAATTCGGCCAGTCTCAGCGTGGTCAGATCGTGCGCGGGCGGATCGGGCGGCAGCTGTGGACTGTCCGTGCGTTGCACGGGTGGCCGGAGTGACTCCCCGGCTCCCGCTCGGTTCAACGAGACAGCCCCAGGCGGCTGCCCGGTACTCGGTGTTCTCATGTGCCTCAACCGTCCCCTCGACCGGCGTGTGGCAGCATCGTGCCACCCCAAGTGGCCGCTATGTGACCGAGTGCCCCCGAACAGCCCCAGATGGGGGCTTAGGGATCAAAAAGAGCGCTGGTACGGACCACCCGCGAAGCAGCGTGACACCGCCCGGCATGATGGGTCGCATGCGTGCAGTGGTGCAGAGGGTGGACGGCGCGAGCGTCGTCGTCGGCGGCGAGACCGTAGGGGAGATCACCGGCGAGGGGCTTTGCGTCCTGGTCGGTGTGACGCACGAGGACAGCAAGGAGAAGGCGGCCCAGCTCGCCCGCAAGCTGTGGTCGCTGCGGATGCTGCACGACGAGAAGTCGTGCAGCGACGTCGACGCCCCGCTCCTGGTGATCAGCCAGTTCACCCTTTACGGCGACGCCCGTAAGGGCCGCCGCCCCACCTGGAACGCGGCCGCCCCCGGCGACGTGGCCGAGCCGCTGGTCGACGAGGTGGTCGCCCAACTGCGCGCGCTGGGAGCCACGGTCGAGACGGGCCGGTTCGGCGCGCAGATGCGGGTGGGGCTGACGAACGACGGCCCGTTCACGGTCCTGCTGGAGATCTAGCCGGCCGCGGGCGGGCGGAGCCTACGGCTCGACGACGACTTCCTGAGCGGCGGCCGTCGTGTCGGCCACCAGGCGCGCGTCCACCGGCACGTTCCGCTTCACCAGCGCCAGGGCCACCGGACCCAGCTCGTGGTGCCGTACGGATGTCGTCACGAAGCCGATCCTGCGGCCGTCGGGGCCCTCGTCCGCGAGCCGGAGCTCGGTGCCGGGCGGCGGCAGGTGCACCTCGCTGCCGTCGAGGTGGAGGA
This sequence comes from Streptomyces sp. NPDC059861, assembly GCF_042731435.1. Classification (NCBI taxonomy): domain Bacteria; kingdom Bacillati; phylum Actinomycetota; class Actinomycetes; order Kitasatosporales; family Streptomycetaceae; genus Streptomyces; species Streptomyces sp. NPDC059861. Next base: position 195,350 of record NZ_JBHWJQ010000007.1, read on the forward strand.
AGACCAGCCGGCGCGGCGGCTTGCCCAGGTTCTGCACCCGGGCGACCGTCTCCTGCCCCCGGTAGCAGCCCTTCTGCAGATGCACCGCGGTGCCGATCCAGCCCAGCTCGTGCGGGATGGTGCGGTGGTCGGTCTCGAAGCCGAGCCGGGGCCGGTGCTGCTCTACGCGCAGGGCCTCGTACGCCAGGATCCCGGCCGCCGGTCCGGTCTTCGCCGCGTACGACTCCAGGTCGGCGCGCGGCAGGAAGAGATCACGGCCGTGCGCCGTCTCCCGTACGGCGGCCCCGTCGGGCACCTCGGCGATGGAACCGGCCGGCAGATGGACCACGGCGACATCGGCGGTGCGGTCGGCGACCTCGACCCGGTAGAAGAACTTCATGGACTCCAGGTACGCGATCAGGGCTTCCTGGGTGCCGGGTTCGACATGGGCCCAGACGGTCGTGCCGTCGTCCACGAGATAGAGCGCGTGTTCGATGTGGCCGTTCGCGGACAGCACCAGCGCCTCGGTGGCCTCACCCACGGGCAGGTCGCTGACGTGCTGGGTGAGCAGCAGGTGCAGCCAGCTCAGCCGGTCGTCGCCGGTGACGGTGACGACCCCGCGGTGCGAGAGGTCGACGAAACCGGTGCCGTCGGCGAGGGCGCGCTGCTCGCGGAACAGGTCGCCGTAGTGGGCGGCGACACCTTCGTCCACCCCTTCGGCGGGGACGGCGCCGGGCAGGGACAGCAGGGGGCTCTTCATACGCCTAAGCCTACGACTCGGTAGTTGAACTCTTGCCGGTCGAGCCCGGCGCAGGGCCTGGGGCAGAACGGCGCGCAGCGCTCTGGGCCGACGTCGCGGCCGCGCAGTCCTTGCACCGGCCGAAGATCGCGAAGTGCTTCATGTCGGTGTCGAAACCGAACGTCTCCCGCAGCTTGTCCGTGAACTCGGCGGCCACGGAGACGTCCGCCTCGATGACGTTGGTGCAGTCGCGGCAGACGAGGTGGAGGTGGTGGTGCCGGTCGGCCAGGTGGTACGTCGGCGCCCCGTGCCCGAGATGGGCGTGACTGACCAGCCCGAGCTCCTCCAGGAGCTCAAGGGTCCGGTAGACGGTGGAGATGTTGACCCCCGACGCCGTCCTGCGCACTTCGGCGAGGATTTCGTCGGGGGTCGCGTGCTCCAGGGTGTCCACGGCTTCGAGCACGAGTTGCCGCTGCGGCGTCAGCCGGTAGCCGCGCTGCCTGAGGTCACTCTTCCAGTCGGTGCTCACCACACCCACGAGTCTATGGCTACTTGAAGAAAGCGATCCCGTCGTCCGGCAGGTCGCCCGGCAGGGCCTTCGCCCAGCGCTCGACGTCCTCCGGCGTGACGACCTTCTTCAGCTGGGCGGACATGTAGGGCCGCAGCTCGACCTCGGGGGTCTGCTTCTCGCCGACCCACATCAGGTCGCTCTTGACGTAGCCGTACAGCCGCTTGCCGCCGCTGTACGGGCGGGAGGCCGCGGTGCGCGCCACGGCGTCCGTGACCAGGTCGATCTGCGGCTTCTGGTCGGCCAGCTCGCCGTACCAGATCTCGATGACACCGTCGTCGCGGGTCATCGTGACCTCGACCTTGCGAGCGGCGTCGATGCGCCAGAAGCCGTGCTCGGACTCCAGGGGCCTGACCTTGTTGCCGTCCTGGTCGAGCACCCAGCTGTGGGACTGGTACTCCAGGAAGTCCCGGCCGTCGTGCGTGAAGGTGACCTCCTGCCCGAAGTTGCACTTCTCGGCACCGGGGAAGTCGTGCACGCCCGCTCCCGCCCAGTTGCCGAGCAGGAAGGCGAGGGGGACGAGGTCCTTGTGGAGGTCGGACGGGATCTCGATCATGAGCAGCTCAGACTTCTCGTACGGACAAGGGGGGTGGGTCAGCGCTGGCCCTGATACAGCTTCTTCACGGCCAGACCGGTGAAGGCGAGGACGCCGACGCAGACCAGGACCAGGAGAATTTCGAAGAAGAGGATCACGGGATGCTCCTAGGTGAGCGGGGATGCGTGGTACACAAGGCCGGGCCCCAGCTTACGCGGCCACGGCCCGGCCCTCCTTGCGAGGTACGCCCTCAGCCCAGCAGCTGGCTCTGCGGGTAGCCGGCGGCGAGACTCGCCCTGTCTCCCGCCACGGACTGTGAAGCGCGGATTCCGTCACCGCGCCGCACAGGGGAGCCACGGCCCCACCCGAGTTGTGAGGATCTTGATTACGATTCAGCCATGGCGAAGAAGCTGGTGATCAAGGTGACGGCGGGGGCCGATGCCCCGGAGCGGTGTTCGCAGGCGTTCACCGTCGCTGCGGTGGCCGTGGCGAGCGGTGTGGAAGTTTCCGTCTGGCTGACCGGTGAGTCCGCCTGGTTCGCGCTGCCGGGGCGGGCCGCCGAGTTCGAGCTGCCGCACGCCGCCCCGCTGCCCGACCTGATCGACTCGGTACTGGCCGCCGGGCACCTCACGCTGTGCACGCAGTGCGCGGCCCGCCGGGACATCACGGAGAAGGATGTCATCGAGGGCGTCCGGATCGCGGGCGCGCAGGTGTTCGTGCAGGAGGCGCTCGCGGAGGACACGCAGGCCCTCGTCTACTGAGAGGGCTGGGTCGACTCGGGCGACCGAGGGGATTTTGTCCAGAGGCGGAACGGGTGGCCCGACGCGTCGTGGAGGACCGTACGTCGGCCTGGGCCTTCCTAGCGCGGCTTCTTCTTGCCGTCCAGCTCGTCCCACCACTCGTCGGACTGCGGATCACCGGACGGATCGTCCCACCAGCGGTCGTCGGCCCCCCTGCGGTTGGCGACCATCGCCGCGACGGGCGGGATCACCATGGCCACCACGCACATGCCCACGGCCGCCGGCGTCGACCACAGGCGCACGACTCCCCAGGCCAGGACGAACAGCCCGATGCAGACGCCCATCATCGCGAAGTAGACGTGCCGTCGGCGCGCGTACATACCTCCAGCGTAGGTCCGCGCCCGCGAAGCGCATGCGAAAGGGCCGCGTCCCAGGTGTCCGACCCGGAGGGACGCGGCCCAGGCGCTCGGCGCCGGGTCGTCAGACCGCGATCGCGACCTCCGCGAGGCCGCCCTGCTGGGCGACGACCGTGCGGTCGGCGGTGGCACCACCGGGCACGAGGGCGCGCAGCGTCCAGGTGCCCTCGGCGGCGTAGAAGCGGAACTGGCCCGTCGCGGACGTCGGCACCTCCGCCGTGAACTCGCCGGTCGAGTCCAGCAGACGGACGTAACCCGTCACGGGCTCGCCGTCGCGGGTCACCTGGCCCTGGATGGTGGTCTCACCGGGCTTGATCGTCGAGGCGTCGGGGCCGCCGGCCTTCGCTCCACACATGTCTTTCTCCAGAAGGGGGTCTGACCGGAAGGCCGGTCGCGGTCGATTACTTGTTGGCGCCGAGCTCGATCGGCACGCCGACGAGGGAGCCGTACTCGGTCCAGGAGCCGTCGTAGTTCTTGACGTTCTCCACGCCGAGCAGCTCGTGCAGGACGAACCAGGTCAGCGCGGAGCGCTCACCGATGCGGCAGTAGGCGATGGTGTCCTTGGCGAGGTCGACCTGCTCCTCGGTGTAGAGCTCCTTGAGCTCCTCGTCCGACTTGAAGGTGCCGTCGTCGTTGGCGTTCTTCGACCACGGGATGTTGCGGGCGCTCGGGACGTGCCCCGGACGCTGCGACTGCTCCTGCGGCAGGTGCGCGGGGGCGAGCAGCTTGCCCGAGAACTCGTCGGGCGAGCGGACGTCGACCAGGTTCTGCGAACCGATGGCGGCGACCACGTCGTCACGGAAGGCGCGGATCGAGGTGTCCTGCGGCTTGGCCTTGTAGTCGGTGGCCGCCCGCTCGGGGACCTCCTCGACCAGCTCGCGGGCGTCCAGCTCCCACTTCTTGCGGCCACCGTCGAGCAGCTTGACGTTGTCGTGGCCGTAGAGCTTGAAGTACCAGTAGGCGTACGAGGCGAACCAGTTGTTGTTGCCGCCGTAGAGGATCACCAGCGTGTCGTTGGCGATGCCCTTCGCCGACAGGAGCTTCTCGAAGCCCTCCTGGTCGATGAAGTCACGGCGGACCGGGTCCTGGAGGTCCTTCGTCCAGTCGATCCGGACGGCGTTCCTGATGTGGTTCTTCTCGTAGGCGGAGGTGTCCTCGTCGACCTCGACAATGGCGATGTTCGAGTCGTCCAGGTGCTCCTGCAGCCAGTCGGCGTCGACCAGGACGTCGCTACGGCTCATGCTCTTTCTCCTCCGGGGCAGTTGCGGCGGGGCGTGCGAGTGCGAAGGGGTGCGCGTGGCCGAGGCCGGCATGGCGCACGAATGGCCCTGAGCAGGGCTGGAGAACGCGGAAGTCGGGCTTCCGCTCAGAAGGTGCGACAGAGCATGGCGGCAACGCGGCACAGGTCTACTGCCCGCCGCTTCGTGAGGTCCGCCTGTCGCTCCATGCCGTCGAGCTTAGGGACGGACCGGCGGGCGTGTCACCGGTGTGTCGCATCGTGAGACAGGATCGTCCGCCATACGGGAATACAGGAGCGCCCGGCGAGCCGTGGCACGGCTTCCGGGCGCTGGTGCCCGTTCGTACATCTGCGGTACGGACGGGGGCGTCTCGCCTATCGGACTGCCGGACAGCGTCCGGCCCGGTCCTACCCGGCCAGCCGCACGTTCGAACCCCGCACCGAGATCTCCAGACCGTTCCGCGCCGCCTCGACCTTGTCGAGTTCGACGCCGCCCGGCAGGTCGTCGATGGCCTGCTGGAAGTCGGTGATCTCACGGACCGAGTTCTCGGCGAGGTCGAGGCCCGCCAGGTCCGGCAGGGAGTCGGTGCGCACCTCGACGTTGTCGCCCTTGACGCTGACCGTGCTGAGCACCGAGAGCTGCTTGGTGCCGATCACCGGGGCGTCGATCTCCAGGCCGACCTCGATCTTGCCGCCCCCTCCGTCGGAAAGGCTCACCACCCGGGCGGTGATGCCGGGGGCGACATCGGTGGGCTCGGACTTCGCGGCCTTGAGCAACTCGTCGTACGCGATGGTCGCGGTGCCGGTCGCGGAGGCGGCCGTGGCGGAGCTGAAGTCACCGGAGAACTCGACGCCCTTCATGTCGGCCCGCAGGTCGTCGATGCGGATCCGCTCGCCGTCGCCCGCGGCCGCCTCGTAGTTCCGGATGCCCACCTCGACGTCGTCCAGCGTGCCGCCGGCGACCTGGGTGAGGAACGGGAAGCCGTTGATGGCCACCTCGGGAGTGCTGGACAGGCCCTCGGTGGTCCGCAGCCGGTCAGCCACCTCACCCTCGGCGAAGTTGACGGCGAGCCGGTCGGCGGCCACGAACAGGCCGCCCAGGATCACGACGACGATCAGAAGTATTCGCAGCGCGCGCATGTTTCCCCACCCAGGCGGTCAGTCACGGACGACGGTCACCGTAACGCCAAACCGAACACCTGCCGGGATTTTGTCGATCACCTGTGACAGGCGGCAGGTCAGACCAGCGCCCGCCCCAGCACCCACAGCACCGGCGCCGCGGCGCTCAGCGGCAGGGCCACACCGGCGGTGAAGTGCACGAACCGGGACGGGTAGTCGTAGCTCGCCACCCGGTGGCCGATCAGCGCGCACCCGCCGGCCGCCACGCCCAGCAGCGCACCCGCGCCGTTCCCGACGCCGGTCATCCCGCCGACCGCGATGCCCGCACCCGTCGCCGCGAGCAGCGCGACGACCACGGAGGCCGGCGTCGGCAGCGGCAGCGCACGGGCCAGGACGGCCACGGCCACCGCGAGGGCGCCAAGAGTGACCGCGTCCGGCTCGGCGGCAAGGTAGCCGGTCGCGATGACGGCCAGCGCGGCCGAGACGACGGTCGCCATCAGGCCGTACATCCGGGTGTCCGGGTCGGCGTGCGAGCGCAGTTGCAGCACCAGGGTCAGCAGCACCCACACCCCGAGCGTGCCGAGGATCGCGGCCGGAGCCTGGTCGCGGCCCGCGACCAGCAGCGCCACGTCCGCGGTCATCGCGCCCGCGAACGCCAGCGCGATGCCCTGCCGGGCCGGCCACATGCCGTTCAGCCGGAACCAGCCCGCGGCCGTGACGGCCTGGAGCAGGACCAGCGGGACGAGCAGGGCGTACGAGCCGAGTGCCGCGCCGCCGGCCATCAGCAGTCCGAGCACCGCGGTGAGGGCGGCAGGCTGCAGCCCGGGCTCGATGATCGGCGACCGCCCTTCGAGCCGGGCCCGCTGAGCGGCCGTGAGCGGCGCCTCAGGGGTGGCCGGGGGCTCGGGGGCCGGCCGGGGCCGCTCGTACTGCTGCGCCCCCTGCCCGCTCTCCGGCGGCTGCGGCGGGACGTACGCCGGGGTCTGCTGGGCCTGCGTGTCCCAGGTCCGGCCCTCCCACTGCTGGGTGTACCGGTCGCCGCCCTGGGGCTGCTGCGGGTACGGGGCATGCTGGTACCGCGGCGCCGGCTGAGGGTGGGGCCGGCCCTGCTGGTACAAGGTCTGTCCTTGCTGCTGCGAGGGCTGCCCCTGCTGGTACTCCGGGCGCCCCTGCTGCTGCGAGGACTGCTCCTGCTGGTACTCCGGGCGCCCCTGCTGGTACTCGGGACGGCCCTGCTGGTACTGGGGCTGCTGCTCCTGCCGGTACTGCGGCTGTCCCTGCCGGTAGGGGTCGTACCCGCCGTCGTACGGGCTTTCGTACGGGCTTTCGTACGGCTGGTTGCTCATCGGTGTGGTCACCCTCCTGCGAACGGCGGGAGCACCTCGACCGTGCCGCCCTCGGCCAGCCGTACCGTCTCATGCCCGCGGGTGCCCACGGGGTCACCGTCGACGAGGAACGAGCATCGCTGCAGGACGCGCACAAGTTCACCGGGGTGTCGCTCGCGCACGCCGTCGAGCGCCTCGGCGAGCGTCGCCGCGTCGAACGGCTCCTCGGCGATACCGGCCGCGGCCTTCGCGGCCGCCCAGTAGCGCACCGTGACCTTTGCCATCTCGTCCTCACGTCAATCGGCGGAACCTGGCTGTGACTACGGTCAGGCTAGCCCGCCGCACCGACGGCCCAGTCCCCGATACGGGCCAGGAGGGCGTCGGTGGCCGCGTGCTCGGCGTGGCCCATGCCGGGCTCCAGCCAGAGTTCGCCGTGGTCACCGGCGGCCTCGGCCAGCATGTGGGGGTGGTCGACCGGGAAGTAGCCGTCGCGGTCGCCGTGGACCAGCAGGAGCGGCGTCGGCGCGATCCGGGGGACCGCCTCGACCGGCGAGAGCGGAACGGGGTTCCAGCCCCGGTGGTGGATACGGGTGCGCAGACCGTAGCGGCCCAGCAGGCGGCCCTCGGGGCGGGTGACGAGCCAGTGGACACGGCGCATGGGGGCCGTGCCCCGGTAGTACCAACGGGCCGGGGCGCTCACCGACACCACCGCCTCGGTCTGCCGGGCGTTGAGCGCCGCGTGCCGCAGCACCACCGAGCCGCCCATGGAGAAGCCGACGGTCACCACGCGCGCGTGCCCCTGTTCCCGCGCCCACGCCACCGCCGCCGCCAGGTCGAAGACCTCACGGTCGCCGACGGTCGAGTGCCCGCCGGACGCCCCGTGGCCCCGGAAGGAGAACGTGATCACGGCGCCGTACCGCGCGAACGCCGTGGCGACCCGGCGCACGTGCGGTTTGTCCACATCGCCGGTGAAACCGTGCGCCACGACGAACGCCGGGTGGTCGGTGGATGGCGTCAGGGTTTCGTATACGGCCGCACCCGGCTCGTAGAGGGCGTCGATCCGCACACCGTCCGCGGTGTGCAGAAACGTCCGCGAGGAGGCGCGTCTGCCCGCCCCAGCCGTCTCATATGCCGGACGAACGGTGGTGGAACGTGCCGCTTGGCCTGCCGGACCGTTGCTCATGTGGGCTATTCTGCTGTGTAGAGGACTCGGGCAGCGTTGCCCCCGGGTCCTTTTGTGCTTTCGGAAGCGTTGTATACGAGGCGGAGAACCGCAGGTGACCGCAGGTGTACGGGCCCCGGGATCGCAGAGCAGTGCCGCATCGCACAACGTCCTCGCAGGGACCGAGGAGGAACCAGACGTATGAGTTCTCTGCTGCTCCTGACCAACGCTCTCCAGCCGTCGACGGAGGTGCTGCCCGCGCTCGGCCTGCTGCTGCACAACGTGCGCGTGGCTCCGGCGGAGGGACCCGCCCTCGTCGACACCCCCGGTGCCGACGTCATCCTCGTCGACGGCCGGCGCGACCTCCCCCAGGTCCGCAGCCTCTGCCAGCTGCTGCGCTCCACCGGCCCCGGCTGTCCCCTCATCCTCGTGGTGACCGAGGGCGGCCTCGCCGCCGTCACCGCCGACTGGGGCATCGACGACGTCCTGCTCGACACCGCCGGACCCGCCGAGGTCGAGGCCCGCCTCCGCCTGGCCACCGGTCGGCAGCAGATCGTCAACGACGACTCCCCGATGGAGATCCGCAACGGTGATCTGTCGGTGGACGAGGCCACCTACAGCGCCAAGCTCAAGGGCCGCGTCCTCGACCTCACCTTCAAGGAGTTCGAGCTCCTGAAGTACCTCGCGCAGCACCCGGGCCGCGTCTTCACCCGCGCCCAGCTGCTCCAGGAGGTCTGGGGCTACGACTACTTCGGCGGCACCCGCACGGTCGACGTCCATGTACGGCGGCTGCGCGCCAAGCTCGGCCCCGAGCACGAGTCGCTGATCGGGACCGTCCGCAACGTCGGTTATCGATTCGTTACGCCGGAGAAGGTGGACCGCGCGGCGGACGAGGCCAAGGCCAGGGCGGCCCGGCCAAAGCCGGAGGATGCGGGCGAGACGACCCCGTTGGGCGCCTCCGAGGTACCGGTGGACGTGTAGCGGGCGCGCGGGCGCCCCTCAAGGGGGTGCGCCCGCCCGCGCACGGCTGCGCACAACGCTCCGTACGCCCTGCCCAGAGCGGGTCCATCCGCGTAGACTCCGCGCGTGGCCAAGGTGACTCGGGATGATGTGGCGCGGCTGGCGGGGACCTCCACCGCCGTGGTCAGTTACGTCATCAACAACGGACCCCGGCCGGTCGCCCCGGCCACGCGCGAGCGTGTCCTCGCCGCCATCAAGGAGCTGGGCTACCGACCGGACCGGGTGGCCCAGGCGATGGCCTCCCGGCGCACCGACCTCATAGGCCTGATCGTCCCGGACGCCCGCCAGCCCTTCTTCGGGGAGATGGCGCACGCGGTGGAATGGGCGGCCGCCGAGCGCGGAAAGATGGTGCTCGTCGGGAACTCCGACTACGTCGGCGAGCGCGAGGTCCACTATCTGCGGGCGTTCCTCGGGATGCGGGTCTCCGGACTCATCCTGGTCAGCCACGCGCTGAACGACATGGCCGCCGCCGAGATCGAGGCCTGGGACGCCCGTGTCGTCCTCCTCCACGAGCGCCCCGAGGCCATGGACGACGTCGCCGTCGTGACGGACGACCTGGGCGGCGCCCAGCTCGCCGTGCGCCATCTGCTGGAGCACGGCTACGAGTACGTGGCCTGTATGGGCGGCACCGCCGAGACGCCCGCCGTCGGCGACCCGGTCTCCGACCACGTCGAGGGGTGGCGGCGCGCCATGGCCGAGGCCGGGCTGCCGACCGAGGGACGGCTCTTCGAGGCGCCGTACAACCGCTACGACGCCTACCGCGTCGCCCTGGAGATCCTGTCCGGCCCGAAGCGGCCGCCCGCGGTCTTCTGCTCCACCGACGACCAGGCCATCGGCCTGCTGCGCGCGGCGCGCGAGCTGCGGATCGACGTGCCCGGGGAGCTGGCCGTGGCCGGCTTCGACGACATCAAGGAGGCGGCGCTCGCGGACCCGCCGCTGACCACGATCGCCTCCGACCGTTCGGCGATGGCGCGGGCCGCGGTGGACCTCGTCCTCGACGACGGGCTGCGGGTGGCGGGGTCGCGCCGGGAGCGGCTGAAGCAGTTCCCCTCGCGGCTCGTGGTGCGCAGCTCCTGCGGCTGCTAGCGCCTGGCCTTATATCGGGCATACAAGGTTCTGCCGGGCTTCTCAGGCAGCACTCAGCAAGCTCTCATGGACGGGCGACAAGCTCATGGACATGACCGAGAGCTTCCGCCGCGACGGCGAGTACGAGACCCACGGAAACCCGTACCAGGGCGGGCAGCGGCACGCCTCCTCTCCTGTCGACCCCGAGTGGCCGCCTCCGCCCGCGTTCCCGCCGCGACAGCCGCCGACCGCGCTGCTCGCCGAGCCCGTGGCAGCGCCGCCCAGGGCGAGGAGGCGCAACCGCGGGACCGGGGCGCTGCTGGCCGCCGTGGCCATCGTCGCCGCGGCCGTCGGCGGCGGCACGGCCTACGGCTTCCAGGAGCTGACCGGCGGCGACACGGTGGCCTCCTCCAGCACCAGCACCAACGTCGTGCCGTCGAGCCAGAAGGGCACGGTCGCCGGCGTGGCCAAGGCGGTCAGCCCGAGCATCGTCGAGATCAGCGCCGCCACGAGCGCCGGGTCGTCCACCGGTTCCGGTGTGATCATCACCGACGACGGCGAGATCATCACCAACAACCACGTGGTCTCCGGCGCCTCGCGGGTCAAGGTGACCACCAGCGACGGCAAGGAGTACACCGCCGCCGTCGTCGGCACCGACAGCAGCAAGGACCTCGCCCTGATCAAGCTGGAGAACGTCTCCGGGCTGACGGCGGCGACCCTCGGCGACTCCGACGGCGTGCAGGTCGGCGACGAGGTCGTGGCGATCGGCTCGCCCGAGGGCCTGACCGGCACGGTGACGAGCGGCATCGTCTCCGCGCTGGACCGTGACGTGACCGTCTCCACCGAGGAGGGCCAGCAGCGACAGCAGCCGGGCGGCGGCTGGCCGTTCGAGTTCGACGGCAGGGAGTTCAACGGCGACACCGGGTCGTCCACGACGACGTACCAGGCGCTCCAGACCGACGCGTCGCTCAACCCCGGCAACTCCGGCGGCGCGCTGATCGACATGAACGGCAACATCATCGGGATCAACTCCGCGATGTACTCGGCGGCGGGCTCGTCGTCCGACGCGGGCAGCGTGGGCCTCGGCTTCGCGATCCCGGTCGACACCGTCAAGGCCGACCTGGCGAAGCTCCGGGCGGGGGCGACGGACTGAGGCCGGCGGACCGACCGCCGTCCGCGAACATGCGACGCTGGCAGCGTCAGCCTGCGTCTCCACCGCACCCGAGGAATCCCGAGCCATGAGCCCCGCCGAAGGCGACCGTGACCCCCAGCGCATTCTCATCGTCGACGACGAGCCGGCGGTGCGTGAAGCGCTCCAGCGCAGCCTCGCCTTCGAGGGGTACGACACGGAGGTGGCGGTCGACGGCGCGGACGCGCTGGAGAAGGCGTCCGCCTACCGGCCCGACCTGGTCGTCCTCGACATCCAGATGCCCCGCATGGACGGCCTGACCGCCGCGCGCCGCATCCGGGGCACCGGGGACACCACGCCCATCCTGATGCTGACGGCGCGCGACACGGTCGGTGACCGGGTGACGGGCCTGGACGCCGGGGCGGACGACTACCTGGTCAAGCCCTTCGAACTGGACGAGTTGTTCGCCCGGATCCGCGCGCTGCTGCGGCGCAGCTCCTACGCCGCGGCGGTGGCGGCGGCCGGTGCGCGGGAGGACGAGGCACTGGTCTTCGCCGACCTGCGCATGGACCTCGCGACGCGGGAGGTGACGCGAGGCGGGCGGCCGGTGGAGCTGACGCGCACGGAGTTCACGCTCCTGGAGATGTTCATGGCCCATCCGCGGCAGGTCCTCACCCGGGAGCAGATCCTGAAGGCGGTGTGGGGCTTCGACTTCGAGCCGTCGTCCAACTCCCTGGACGTGTACGTGATGTACCTGCGCCGCAAGACGGAGGCGGGGGGCGAGCCGAGGCTCGTGCACACCGTGCGAGGTGTGGGCTACGCGCTGCGGCAGGGCGGCGCGGAGTGAACACGGTGACCCGGCGCTTCCGCGCCCTGCCCATCCGCTCCCGGCTGGCGCTGCTGGTGGCGGCGGCGGTGGCGTTCGCGGTGGCGGCGGTTTCGGTCACCTGCTGGTTCATCGTGCAGGGGAAGCTGTACGGGCAGGTCGACGACGACCTGAAGAAGGCGTCGATCAGGATGCCCGGGCAGCTCCAGGACGCCCTCGACAACTGCACCGAGACCCCGTACGGCACGGGGCTCTTCCGCAACAGCTACTCCCAGCTGGTCCAGGAGGACGGAACCGTCTGCATCCTCCAGGACTCCCCGGCAACGGTGAAGGTCAACCAGGCCGACAAGGACGAGATCAAGGACGGCGACACCCACGACCTGTACTTCCGTAACGGTGCCGCCAGGGACGGCACCGACGTGCGGGTGCTGACCCGGCCCCTGGGCGCCACCACCACGGCCACCGGGGAGAGCGGACCCAACGTCGGACTCGTCGTCGCCGTGTCCCTGAAGAGCACCCAGGAGACCCTCAACGACCTCGCCCTGTTCCTTCTCCTCGTCTCCGGCGTCGGCGTCATCGGCGCGGGAGCCGCCGGCCTCGCGGTCGCCCGCGCCGGCCTGCGCCCCGTCGACAAGCTCACCGAAGCCGTCGAACACGTGGCCCGTACCGAGGACCTGAACGTCCGCATCCCCGTGGAGGACGACAGCGAGGACGAAGTCGCCCGGCTCTCGCGTTCCTTCAACTCCATGACCTCCGCGCTGGCCAGCTCCCGCGACCTGCAGCAGCAGCTCATCGCGGACGCCGGTCACGAACTCCGGACACCGCTGACCTCCCTGCGCACGAACATCGAACTGCTCACCCGCAGCGAGGAGACCGGCCGCCCCCTGCCCGAGGCCGACCGCAAGGCGCTGCTCGCCTCGGTGAAGGCCCAGATGACGGAGCTCGCCGCGCTGATCGGCGATCTGCAGGAGCTGTCCCGCCCGGACACCGACCAGCAGGCGGGAAAGGCACAGGTGATCGCCCTGCACGACACCGTCGAGTCGGCCCTGCGCCGCGCCCGCCTGCGCGGCCCGGAGCTGACGATCACGGCCGACGTGCGGCCCTGGTACGTACGGGCGGAGCCGTCCGCGCTGGAGCGGGCGGTGGTCAACATCCTGGACAACGCGGTGAAGTTCAGCCCGGAGGGCGGCACGATCGAGGTGGTGCTGAACGACGGCGTCCTCACCGTCCGCGACCACGGCCCCGGCATCCCCGCCGACGAACTCCCCCACGTCTTCGACCGTTTCTGGCGTTCACCTTCCGCCCGGGCCCTGCCCGGCTCCGGCCTCGGCCTGTCCATCGTGGCCCGTACGGTGCAGCAGTCGGGCGGCGAGGTGACGCTGAGCCCGGCACAGGGGGGCGGCACGGCGGTGACGGTACGGCTGCCGGGGGCCCCGACCCCGCCACCCGAGGTGCCGTAGGCGCCGACGTACACCAGGCCAAGGCGGGACCCGGAATACGGTTACGGGTCCCGCCCCGTGGCACTGTCCGCCGGGCGGCGCCGCACTCAGTTCTCGCCGACCGCCAGTCCGGAGCCCGTCAGCCGGACCCGGATCCCGTCCTTCTCCACCCGCACGTCCCGCAGCCGCAGCTCTCCCTGCTTCGGCTCGGGCAGTTCGAAGGCGAGGGACAGCCGGTCGGCGAGGACCGGGCGGGTGAGCCGGGGCAGCGCGTCGAGGAGGTCGGGTGCGAGGCCCAGCCGGCTCAGTACCTCGGGGTGGTCCAGCGCCAGGTCGACGAGGTTGAGGCGGACGGCCTGCCGGGCGAAGCGCGTCGAGCCGGTCAGCTGTGCGAGCTTGCCGTCGTCGGCCAGCGCCTCGCGCACGGCGGAGTCGGACACGCCGAGCCGCTCGACGACGGCCGGGACGGCCAGCAGCGCCTTCGCCTTGCGGGTCTCCCGGGCGAGACCGGCGGCCGCCTTCGGAGTCAGGTGCAGGCCCTCGGAGGCGCGGGTGCCCGGGCGGTACGTCGCCAGGTCGCCGATGTCCAGGCGCATGCCGCCGATGTGCGTCGCGATGCCGCGCTCGCCCTGCCGCCGGATCTGTGCCTCGGCCCGCAGCCGCAGGTCGTGCCCGGCGACCGGCAGTGTGCCGCTCGCCCGCACCCGGTCGCGGCCCTCCCCGGTGAACGTCACCTGGGACGCGCCGAGTTCACGGTTGAGGTCGGCGAACGAGAGCAGGACGTCACCGTCCAGCCGGGGCACCCGGGCGCCGCGCACCGCGGTCGGGCCGTCGGCCGTGAGCGTCACGTCCCGCGCGGTGGCCGACACCCGGGCCAGCGAGACCCGGTCGGCGGCGACGTCGGGGACGGTCAGCCGTACCGCGTCCAGGCGTTTGTCACCGAGCTGGGTCAGGAAGGGGAAGCCGTCGATCTCCACCTCGGGGGCCGCGGCCAGCTGCAACCGGTCCCGCAGGGTGTCCGCGGCCCGGTGCTCGGCGTAGAGCACCGCCCAGCGGTCGGCGAGGGTGAGGAAGGCCGCGCCGGTCAGCAGGACCACCGTCGCCTTCAGGGCGAACGGCAGCCCCGCGAACCGGCCGCGCCGCCGTCGGCGACGGCCGCCGCGGCGGTGGTTGGGCGGGGCCCATGGATCGTCCTCCTCGGGCTGGTCGAGACCCGGGAGGTCCGTCGGGGGATGCGTCAAGGTGTGGTGGGGGGTACGCATCGATCCATCCGAACATGCGTACCCGCCCCACCCGCAACCTGAATCGGAGGTATGCGATCCAGTTCACTGCGGACTCCCGACGGCGGTGAACCGGTCGCGGTCCCTCCCGCTACCGCACGACCGTGATGCGGTCCGCCGCCGGCGGCGCGATCGGGTTCGTCGCCGAGGAGTTGGCCGTGAGGTACTTCTCCAGGGCCGTCAGGTCGTCCTCGCCGACGAGGTCGTTGGTGCCCTGGCCCAGCGTCGGGAAGCCGTCGCCGCCGCCCGCGAGGAAGCTGTTGCTCGCGACACGGTAGACCGCCGACGGGTCGATCGCCGCGCCGCTCAGCCTGATGGAGTCCGTGACCACGCGGTCGGCGCCGCTCTTGGTCAGGTCCAGGGTGTACGTCAGCCCGGCGGACGGCTGGAGCACCTTCGGCGCGGCCTCGTTGGCCCCGCTGACCTGCTCCTTGAGGACCTGGATCAGCTGGGCACCCGTGAGGTCCTGGAGGTTGACGGTGTTGGCGAACGGCTGGACCGTGAAGCCCTCGGCGTACGTCACCACGCCGTCGCCCTCGCCACCCTTGGCCGCGTAGGTGAGCGGCGCGCGGATGCCGCCGGGGTTCATCAGCGCGACGTCGGCCTCCGGGTCCAGCTCCTTGCCGTAGGCGAGCTGGGCGTCGGCGATGAGGTCACCGAGCGGGGACTCGGTGCCGGTGCTGGTGATGTCGGCGGAGATGTGGCCGATGGCGCGGTCGCCGATGGGCGCGGCCAGGGTGTTCCACCGGTCGATCAGGCGGGTCATGTCCGGCGCCTTGGGGACGTCCCGGGTGACCACGTGGTTCGCCGACCGCACGGCCGTACGGGCGATGTCACCGGTCCACCGGTCGTACGTCAGCGTCGTGTCGGTGTAGAGGCGGCCGAAGGAGGACGCCGAGGTGACCATGCGCGGCTTGCCCGCCGGGTCGTCGATGGTGCACACGTACGGCGCGTGGGTGTGGCCGGTGACGAGCGCGTCGACCTGCGGGGTGACGTTCTTGGCGATGTCGACGATCGGGCCGGAGACGCCGTCGCCCGCGCCCGGGGAGTCGCAGTCGTAGTTGTACGCGGTGCCGGCCGGGAAGCCGCCCTCGTGGATCAGGGCGACGATGGACTTCACGCCCTGCCGCTGGAGGACCTTCGCGTACTTGTTGATCGTCTCGACCTCGTCCTTGAAGGAGAGGCCCTTGACGCCCTCGGCGGAGACGATGTCCGGGGTGGCCTCCAGGGTCACGCCGATGAAGCCGACCTTGACGCCGTTCTTCTTCCACACCCAGTAGGGCTTGAGAAGGGGCTGCTTCGTCTTCTCCTTGATGACGTTCGCCGCGAGGTAGGGGAAGTCGGCGCCCTTGAACTTCTTGTCCGTGTAGCAGCCCTCGGTGGGGTGGCAGCCGCCGTTCTGGAGGCGGGCCAGCTCCTCGGCGCCCTCGTCGAACTCGTGGTTGCCGACGCTCGTCACGTCCAGGTCGAGCTTGTTCAACGCCTCGATGGTGGGCTCGTCGTGGAAGAGGCCCGAGATCAGCGGGGAGGCGCCGACCATGTCGCC
Organism: Streptomyces sp. NPDC059861; assembly: GCF_042731435.1. NCBI lineage: Bacteria > Bacillati > Actinomycetota > Actinomycetes > Kitasatosporales > Streptomycetaceae > Streptomyces > Streptomyces sp. NPDC059861. Next base: position 211,475 of record NZ_JBHWJQ010000007.1, read on the forward strand.
GCCGGCCGCGGTGATCGAGTACCTGTTGCCCTCGCGGGCCTCGCGCAGATGCGTCGCGAGGTACTCGACGCCACCCGCGTCGATGGTCTTCGTGGTGCCGTCGGGCTGGAGTTCGGTGACGCGGCCGGAGGAGCCGGCCGGCGGTTCGAGGTTGCCGTGCAGGTCGTTGAAGGACAGCAGCTGCACGTCCTGGTAGCGGCTCGGCCCGTGCCCGCCGTGCCCGCCGTGGTTGTCGTGGGCGCTCGCGGTCGACGGCAGCGCGGCGGCCAGCGCGCCGACGGTGGTGAGTCCGGCGGCTGCGGCGAGCAGGCGGGTCGTGCGTCGTCTGCGGTGTGGCTGAGGTGTGGCCGGCATGTGCTCCCCTGTGGTCTTCTCAGGCCTTTGTTCGATCGGCCGAAGCCTAGAGTCAACGCGCGTAGCGGCACAGGGGGTTCAGGGTTACATCCTGGTATCCACAGACGTTTTCCCGTGCTTTCCCCCCTCTGCTCCCCGTACCGCCACTTTGCCGCGCCCGCCCCGTACCCTCATAGGCATGACCAGCGACGACAGCGCACGGCCCGGCGGCCCCCTCTCCCGTTCCCTCGAGACCCGCGCCGCGCTCGCCCCGGAGCAGACCGAGGTCGTCCTCGACCTGCTCGCGACGGCCGCGCGCACCGATGGCCAGCAGGCGGTGTCCGAGCAGGGCCGGCTCCAGATCCGTGGCGGCGCCCGGGAGGGCGTGTCCCATCTGCTGCTCACCGCCGGGGACCAACTCGTCGGCTACGCACAGCTGGAGGACACCGACCCGGTGGAGGCGCCGGCCGCCGAACTGGTCGTCCATCCCGCGCACCGAGGCCATGGACACGGCCGCGCCCTCGGCTCCGCGCTGCTGGCCGCGTCCGGCAAGCGGCTGCGGGTGTGGGCGCACGGCGGCCACGCCGCCGCCCGGCACCTCGCCCAGGTGCTCGGCCTCACGCTCTTTCGCGAACTGCGCCAGATGCGGCGGCCGTTGACCGGTCTCGACCTGCCCGAGCCGCTGCTGCCGCAGGACGTGGCCGTGCGCACCTTCGTGCCCGGACAGGACGACGCGGCCTGGCTGGCCGTCAACGCCGCCGCCTTCGCCCACCATCCCGAGCAGGGCTCGCTCACCCAGCGGGACCTCGACGCCCGCAGGGCCGAGCCGTGGTTCGACCCGGAGGGCTTCTTCCTCGCCTTCCGCGGCGACGAACTCGTCGGCTTCCACTGGACGAAGGTGCACGCCGAGGAGCAGCTCGGCGAGGTGTACGTGCTCGGTGTCGCGCCGGGCGCGCAGGGCACCGGGCTGGGCAAGGCGCTCACCTCGATCGGCCTGCGGCATCTGGCGGCCCAGGCGCTGCCGACGGCGATGCTGTACGTCGACGCCGACAACAAGGCGGCGGTGGGCGTGTACGAGCGGCTGGGCTTCACGACGTACGAGACGGACTTGATGTACCGCACCGAGACGTAGGAAATTTCGGCGCATAATCCCCCGATGGGGGCGGCGATCTTGACGCCGCCCCCACTCGTACACCACCCTTTCACTACTCAATTAGTGAAAGGGTGGTGTACGAGTGGTCGAGTACCGCATCGACCGGCGCAGCGGCGTCGCCACCTATGTCCAGATCGTCCAGCAGACCAAACACGCACTGCGGCTGGGCCTGTTGCAGCCCGGCGACAAGCTGCCGACGGCCCGCGAGGTCGTCGAGGCCACCGCCATCAACCCCAACACCGTCCTGAAGGCCTACCGCGAACTGGAGCGCGACGGCCTCGTCGAGGCGCGGCGCGGTCTCGGCACGTTCGTACGGCGGTCCCTGGGCGCGGCCCCGGCCGACTCCCCGTTGCGGGCGGAGCTGGTGGCGTGGGCCGAACGGGCGCGCACGGCGGGGCTGGAAAGGGAGGACGTGGCAGCGCTCTTCGCCGCCGTGCTCGACGAGCAGTTCACGGCAGACCGGCAGCACGAGGGGGACCAGGCATGACCGACACCGCCGTCGAGGCGGCCTCACTGTGCAAGAGGTTTCGGCGCAGGGGGCGGCAGGCGCTGGAGTCCTGCACCTTCCGGCTGCCGTCCGGTTCCGTCTGCGCCGTCATGGGCCCCAACGGCGCCGGCAAGTCGACCCTGCTCGACCTCGCCGCCGGGCTGAGCACGCCAACCGAGGGCACGCTCACGGTGCTCGGCGGCACCCCCGCCCAGTCCCGCGAGCGCCTGGCGTACGTCGCCCAGGACAAGCCCCTGCACCCGCAGCTCACCGTCGGCGAGACCCTGCGCCTTGGCCGCGAACTCAACCCCCGGGTCTGGGACGCGGCCGTCGCCGAGCGGATCGTCGCGGACGGCGACCTGGACCCGGACGAACGGATCCGCACGCTCTCCGGCGGCCAGCGCAGCCGGGTCGCGCTCGCCCTCGCGCTCGGCAAGCGGCCCGCGCTGCTGCTGCTGGACGAGCCGATGGCCGACCTCGACCCGCTCGCCCGGCACCAGCTGATGGGCACGCTGATGGCCGACGCCGCCGAGCGCGGCACCACGGTCGTGATGTCCTCGCACGTCGTCGCCGACCTGGAGGGCTCCTGCGACCACCTCCTGCTGCTCGGCGCAGGACGCGTCCGGCTGGCCGGGCCGCTGGACGACCTGCTCGCCGCGCACACCCTCGTCACCGGCCCGGCGAGCGGCGACCTCGGCCCGCACACCGTCGTCGAGTCCCGCACGACCGGCCGCCAGCTCACCGCCCTGATACGCACCCGGGGCCCGGTCGGCGCCGGCTGGGAGACCGCCGAGCCGTCCCTGGAGGAGCTGGTGCTGTCCCATCTGCGCTCCGCCGAGGCACCGGAACTCCGCCTCGACGTCCCCGAGGAGGCCGCCGTATGACCGCCGTGACCGTTCCCGCGCGCGGTGGCCGTCCGCACGGCCTGACCTGGGCGATGCTCCGACTGCACCGCTCGGCGCTGTGGTTCTGGGTGCTGCTGGTGACCGTCGCCGCGGGCGCCCTGCTGTGGGCGTACTACCCCAGCGCGTACTACGCGGTCGAGGAGTACCGCCGGTTGAACTGCCCCTGGCCCGGTTCGGACGTGTACTGCGACTCCACAGGCCCCGCCTACCAGCGCTACAGCACGCTCATGGACGTCGGCGGCGGGCTGATCACCCTTGTCCCGATCCTCACCGCCGCCTGGGCCGGCGGCGCGCTGATCGGCCGCGACCTGGAGAACGGGACGGCCCGGCTGGCCTGGACGCAGTCCGTCACGCCGGCCCGCTGGCTGGCCGCCAAGCTCGCGGTCCCGGCGGCACTGCTCGTCTCCGGCACGACCGTCCTCGCCCTGCTGCACCGGCTGGCCCTGACGGCTGAGGGCCCGGAGCTGCGCGAACTGGGCTGGCACGACGTGTACGCCAACAGCTCCTACCTCGCCACCGGCACCCTGGCCCCCGCCTACGCCCTGCTGGGCCTGGCCGTCGGCGCCCTCGCGGGCCTGCTCCTGGGACGCAGCCTCCCGGGACTCGCCACAGGCGCCCTGGGCCTGCTGGTCCTCTCGTCCGCCCTTTCCACCCTGCGACCCCACCTGTGGCCGGTCCGCACCCTGATCGGCCGGAGCGGCTACCCCGAGCAGCCCGGCATGCTCGTCGACGAGGGCGCCCTCACGTCCACCGGCGCCCGCGTCAAGGACCCCCTCTGCAGGGACGACCTCAGCTGCCTCACCGAACACGACGTCACCGGCTTCTACCGCGACTACCACCCCCCGGCCCACTTCTGGCCGCTCCAGCTGACGGAAACAGCCATCGTCCTCGCATTGACCGCCCTGACGGCCGTGGCCGCCTTCCACCTCCTGAAACGCCGCACGCCCTGAGTGTGATCGGGGGGCGGTGCGCAGTCGGGAAGCGACGGGCCCGGCGGTGCCCACCGCGATGACCCGACGAAAACCGCCGGATCCGTGACGTCCGCCGATGCCGGAGACGCCAGGGCCGCAAGGGCTGCGGAGCCACGACGGCCCCTCCCGCCGGACAGGACGCGGACAGCAGGGCGCGGGGTCGGCCGGGGGCACGAGGCCGGCGAAAGGCACCGCCGACACCGGAGGTCGAGACGCGCGGCCCGTAGCACCGCCGGACCGCCGATGCGGCGGGGCATGCCGAGGGCGCGGAGAGCACGGCGCCGGGGTGCAAGGGCCACGAATGGCACCGCAGACACCAGATCGTGGAGCGCGGCCCGCAGGACCGCCGGACCCGCCAAGGCCCCGGCCCGCCGTCGTGCCGGGGCCGTGATCAGGACGTGGACACCAAGGCGCCGGGGCGCGAGGGCCACCGGGAACGCGACAGCCGCGAAAAGTCGCCGCCGACGCCGGAGCGTCGCACACGCGGACCCCAGCGCACCGAAGCGCCCGAGCCGCAGGGCGGCGAGGGCCGCCAGGGCGCCGAGGCACCGGCCCGCCGGGCATGACGTGTATGCGGACATCACTCAGGCCGCCGGCCCCGAGGGGGTGACGGCCGTCGGCCGTCACGCGCGCCCCGGCCACCGGACCACCGCCCCGCCAGGCCACCCCGAAACCCCGCCTGTGCATGATGGCCGTCAGGGACGCTCGCGTCGGGCCACCCGCCGACGTGGACCCCGGGGAGCCGCCCCCCGCTATCCCGCACGTCATGTCTCCGTAACCATCGATTCAGCCAAGCTTGCGACGCTCGGCCAATGACGCCCGCCGTGCCAGAGCCTTCGCCGCCCCCCGAGGGCCTCGCGGGAAACGGGGCCCCGATGATCCCGCCCGCCCGCTCCGACGCGCCCGTTTCGCCCCAGGCGCGGAAGAATGGGTTCATGAGCCAGCAGAACGCCCCGGCAGAGGTCCAGCATCCGCAGCCCTCCGTGGGCTCCATCGCCGCGCACCGGCCGCACACGGTCTCGGCCACCGTCTCCGACCTGGAACCCGACCTCGACGCCGACCTCGATGTCTACGAGGAGACGACGGTCGACGGCGTTCAGCTGCCCCAAGGCCGTTTCCTCGACAGGGAGCGCAGCTGGCTCGCCTTCAACGAGCGGGTTCTCGAACTCGCCGAGGATCCGAACACGCCCCTCCTGGAGCGCGCGAACTTCCTCGCGATCTTCGCCAGCAACCTGGACGAGTTCTTCATGGTCCGGGTGGCCGGACTGAAGCGCCGTATCGCCACCGGCGTCGCCACCCGCTCCGCCTCCGGCCTGCAGCCGATGCAGGTGCTGGAGATGATCTGGGCCCGCTCCCGCGAGCTGATGGCCCGGCACGCCGCCTGTTACCACGAGGACGTCGCCCCCGCACTCGCGGAGGAGGGCATCCACCTGGTCCGCTGGAGCGAGCTGACCGAGAAGGAACAGGCCCGCCTGTTCACCCTCTTCCGGCACCAGATCTTCCCGGTCCTGACCCCCCTGGCCGTGGACCCCGCGCACCCGTTCCCGTACATCTCCGGCCTCTCCCTCAACCTGGCCGTCGTCGTACGCAACCCGGTCAGCGGCCACAGGCACTTCGCCCGCGTCAAGGTGCCCCCGCTGCTCTCCCGCTTCCTGGAGGCCGCCCCCGGCCGGTACGTCCCGCTCGAGGACGTCATCGCCGCGCACCTCGAAGAGCTCTTCCCCGGCATGGAGGTGCTGGAGCACCACGCCTTCCGGCTGACCAGGAACGAGGACCTGGAGGTCGAGGAGGACGACGCCGAGAACCTGCTCCAGGCCCTGGAGAAGGAGCTCATGCGCCGCCGGTTCGGCCCGCCGGTCCGCCTGGAGGTCGAGGAGTCCATCGACCGCGAGGTGCTGGACCTGCTGGTGCGCGAGCTGAAGATCGGCGAGGCCGAGGTCTACCCGCTCCCCGGCCCGCTCGACCTCACCGGCCTGTTCCGCATCCACCGCCTGGACCGGCCCGAGCTGAAGTACCCGAAGTTCGTCGCCGGCACGCACCGCGACCTCGCCGAGGTCGAGTCCGCGTCCGCGCCCGACATCTTCGCCGCGCTGCGCGCGAGGGACGTCCTGCTGCACCACCCGTACGACTCCTTCTCCACCTCCGTGCAGGCCTTCCTGGAGCAGGCGGCGTCCGACCCCGACGTCCTCGCCATCAAGCAGACCCTGTACCGGACCTCCGGCGACTCCCCCATCGTGGACGCGCTGATAGACGCCGCCGAGTCCGGCAAGCAGGTGCTCGTCCTGGTCGAGATCAAGGCCCGCTTCGACGAGCACGCCAACATCAAGTGGGCGCGCAAGCTGGAGGAGGCCGGCTGCCACGTGGTCTACGGCCTGGTCGGCCTGAAGACCCACTGCAAGCTGTCGCTGGTGGTCCGCCAGGAGGGCGACACGCTGCGGCGCTACAGCCACGTCGGCACCGGCAACTACCACCCGAAGACGGCCCGCCTCTACGAGGACCTCGGCCTGCTCACCGCCGACCCGCAGGTCGGCGCGGACCTGTCCGACCTGTTCAACCGGCTCTCCGGCTACTCCCGCCGGGAGACCTACCGCCGGCTGCTGGTCGCCCCCAAGTCGCTGCGCGACGGCCTGATAGCGCGGATCAACAAGGAGGTCCAGCACCACCGCGCCGGACGTCCCGCCTACATCCGCATCAAGGTCAACTCGATGGTCGACGAGGCCGTCATCGACGCCCTGTACCGCGCGTCCATGGCAGGTGTCCCGGTCGACGTCTGGGTCCGCGGCATCTGCGCGATCCGGCCGGGCGTGACGGGCCTGTCGGAGAACGTCCGGGTCCGCTCGATCCTCGGCCGCTTCCTCGAGCACTCCCGGGTCTTCGCCTTCGGCAACGGCGGCGAGCCCGAGGTGTGGATCGGCAGCGCCGACATGATGCACCGCAACCTCGACCGCCGTATCGAGGCCCTGGTGCGCGTCGTCGACCCGGCGCACCGCGCCGCACTCAACCGGCTCCTCGATACCGGTATGTCCGACTCCACCGCCTCCTGGCACCTGGGCCCGGACGGCGAGTGGTCCCGGCACGCGGTGGACGCGGACGGCGGGCCCCTGCGGAACATCCAGGAGATGCTCATAGACGCCCGGAGGCGCCGGCGTGGCACAGCAACACCTTGACCCGACGGACCCGGTGGCCGGGACGGTGACGGGAGACGCCCTCGCGCGTTACCTGCGCGCCCAGGCCACGGAGTTCCTCCGTGCACTGCGGCATCACCGGGAGACCGGTGCGGGCTCCGGCAACAACGGCACGGAGGAGACCGTCGACGCGGCGCGAGCCCTGCGCCGCTCGGCCCGCCGCATCAGCGGCAGCCTGCACACGTTCCGTCCGCTGCTGGACACCGACTGGTCGGAGGGCATGCGCCCGGAACTGGCCTGGCTCTCGGGCACCCTCGCCCTGGAGCACGCCTACGCGGCCCGCCTGGAGCGGCTGCTGCAGGCACTGCACCGGCTGTCGGGCGCGACCTTCCCGGCCCAGTCGGTGAACGCGGCCGCGGCCGGAGTGGCCGCGGGCGGTCGCACCGTCGGCGGGGCACGGGTGGCCGCGGGGGCACCGCCCACCGCCGGTCCCCCGACGACTCCGGAGCGCGGCAACCTCACGGTCGGCGCGGCCAAGGCGGGCGCCCTGCTCGAACGCCAGCTCACCCTCGCCCGGACCCGGGCGCACTCCAGCGCCCTGCAGGCCCTCGGCTCCTCCCGCTTCCACGCGGTCGCCGACAAGGTCGCCGTACTGGCCAGCGAGGTCCCGCTCACGCCCGCCGCGGCCGGTGCCGACCTGCGTCCGCAGGCGGCGGCGGCCCGGGAGCGCCTCACCGACGCGGTGGCCGCGCTGCCCCTGGTCACGGCCGGCCACCCGTACAACGCGGCGGCCTTGATCCACGGCCTCTCCCCGGACCCCGCCCCGCACCCGCAGGACGCCCCCTGGCACCAGGTCCGCCTCCTGCTGCGGCTGCACCGCTACGCCCGCGAGGTCCTGGAGAGCGCGAACGCCCCGGTCGACGTCCGCCTGCTGACCGCCGGACAGGCGCTCAACCGGCACCGCGACGCCTCCGAGGCGGCAGCGGCGGCGGCAGCGGCGGCCCGCACGCCCCGCATCGCACCGGCGACGGCGTACGCGCTCGGCGTGCTGCACGCCGACCAGCGGCACGAGGTGGAGGCGGCCAGGTTCGAGTTCCAGCAGTCGTGGCAGAAGCACACGGTAGGTACATCCTGAGCGCGCGAGGGGGCGTGAACAGCCGTTGACCGGTACGAAGGACAACACCCCGGTCCACGCGGCCGGCTGCGTACTGTGGCGCCGCTCCCACGTCGCCGAGGGCCTGGAGCTCTGCCTGGTCCACCGCCCGAAGTACGACGACTGGTCCCACCCCAAGGGCAAGCTGAAGCGCGGTGAGGACCCGCTGGCGGGCGCGTTGCGCGAGGTCGAGGAGGAGAGCGGCTACGCCGTGGAGCCGGGCGCCGAGCTGCCCACCGTGCACTACATGGCGAACGGCCGCCCCAAGCAGGTCCGCTACTGGGCGGCCGAGGCCACCACGGGCGGCTTCACCCCGAACGACGAGATCGACCGCATCCTGTGGCTGCCTCCCACCGCGGCCCGGCTGCGCCTGACCCAGCCCCGCGACCGCGAACTGGTGGACGAACTCCTGGCGACGATGCGCCGCGCCTAGGACGTCCCCGGCGCCCTGCCTCGGGCCGCCCGGGCCCCGCTGAGCCGCCGGGACCGTCAAGATCCGGCCACATGCCCCGCCGCGTCCGTCCGGGCCAGGCTCCGCGCCCGGCGCGCGGGCCCACGCCAGCCGCAGACGCAACGGGCCACGCAGAAGGGCCCCTGCTCGACCGTGCTGGTGCGGTGCTCCGGCCCGTCCTGACCTGGGCCGAACCGATCCTGCTCTGTCACGCCCTCACGCTACCCGGACCAGGTGAACGGCCGGCCGGCCGGGAGTAAGCGTCTTGCGCAGACCCGCCCCGGCCGCCCCCGAACACCCCGGCCGAACACTCCCCGCGCACGCCTCCACCACCCCTGCCCCGCGTGACGGCTCTACCTACCCGTCGTTAACCGGACAACAGGGGGCCCGAGACGAACGTACGGCTGGGGGTAGGCAGACCATGGCGGAGCAGCACGGCAAGGCGGGCGGAACGGTCGTGGCGGCAGGGCTGGCGGCCTGCGCCTGCCTTCTCGCCTCCGGATGCACGAGCAGCGGCGCCGCCGCGGACGACGCCCGCCCGGCCGACCCGGTCGGCACACTGCACCGGGCCGCCGAAGCCCTGGTCGACGCGGGCACGTCCAAGGCGCGTACGTCGATGGAGATGGCGACCGGCGGCACCCGCGTCACCATCCGCGGCGAGGGCGTCTACGACTTCACCCACCAGCGCGGCCGGCTGAAGGTCCTGCTCCCCCAGGACCCGGCCGGCCAGACCGAGCACCGCCCGATCACCGAGCTCCTCGCCCCCGGCGCCCTCTACATGAAGAACCGCGGCGCCGGGGTCCCGGCGGACAAGTGGGTGCGGGTCGACACGGCGACCCTGTCCGACGGAAACCTGGTCACCGGCGGGGCCACGGACCCTTACACCGCCGCCGAGGTGCTGCGCGGCACCCGCTCGGCGAAGTACGTCGGCCGGACCGAGGTCGCGGGCACCGAGGTCCACCACTACCGGGGCACCGCCGACCTCACGAGGGCGGCGAGGACCGCGTCGCCCGGGGGCCGGGCGTCGCTCGCGGCGGCGGCGAAAGGGTTCGCCACGGCTGACGTTCCGTTCGACGTGTATCTCGACGACGAGGGCCGGATCCGAAAGATCAGGCACCGCTTCAGCTTCGTCAACGGCCGGCAGGAAGGCACCGTGGCCGTCGCGTCCACGACGCTGCTCTACGACTTCGGCGCGCCCGTCGACGTGGCCCTGCCGCCCGAGGACGACATCTACGCGGGCCGGATCGCCGAGGAGTGACCGGCCTGAACTAGCCCGTCCGTGCCATGCGCGTTGTGTAGGCCACTCCCTACTCTAGGAAGCCGGTGACGGCAGAGAAGAGGTGATGCACGTGGCTCCGGTCGGCGGTACGGCAGTTCAGGACCACGTGGCCCTCGCCGAGATCGAGCTGTGCGGAGAGCTGATCATCGCGGCCTCCGCGGCGGACGAGGACCGGCTGAGCCTGGAGAGCATCGACCAGGTCCTGAGGGTGGCGGAGGAACGCGGGGACGACTCCCTGGGCAAGTGAGCGATGGCTCACGTCCGCAGCAGGCGCCCGATGGCCTTCGTGGCCTCCTCGACCTTGGCGTCGATCTCGTCCCCGCCCTTCAGCGCGGCGTCGGCGACGCAGTGCCGCAGGTGCTCCTCCAGCAACTGGAGGGCGAAGGACTGCAGGGCCTTGGTGGAGGCGGAGACCTGCGTGAGTATGTCGATGCAGTAGACGTCCTCGTCGACCATCCGCTGCAGGCCGCGGATCTGGCCCTCGATCCGGCGCAGTCGCTTCAGATGCTCGTCCTTCTGCTTGTGGTACCCGTGGATGCCCCGGTCGTGGTCGGTCACCACGCCCTCACCGGCCTCGGCGGTCGTCATCGCGTGCCCTCCATCCACATACCCCTACTGGGTATATCGTACCGGACTTTGCTGGGTATAGGCCCCTTGGCCACTGCTCGGAGCCGGCCACCGAACCGCCCCCGTACAGATGCACGGAATTCATGGGCGACACTGGAGGACGGCCCGTTAGCCGTGGCCGGATGATGCGCCTAGCATCACCCTGACCGAAACCGAAGCACCCCGAGGACCCCACGTGCGCTTTCGTCTGACCCCCAGGGAGACGAGCTTCTATGACATGTTCGCCGCATCCGCGGACAACATCGTCACGGGCTCGAAACTCCTGATGGAACTGCTCGGGGCGGACGCTTCCGCCCGGGCCGAGATCGCGGAGCGTATGCGGGCAGCGGAACACGCCGGTGACGACGCCACGCACGCGATCTTCCACCAGCTGAACTCCTCCTTCATCACGCCCTTCGACCGCGAGGACATCTACTCCCTCGCGTCCTCCCTCGACGACATCATGGACTTCATGGAGGAGGCCGTCGACCTAGTCGTCCTCTACAACGTCGAGGAACTCCCCAAGGGCGTCGACCAGCAGATCGAGGTCCTCGCCCGCGCCGCCGAGCTGACGGCCGAGGCGATGCCCCACCTGCGCACGCTGGACAACCTCACCGAGTACTGGATCGAGGTCAACCGCCTGGAGAACCAGGCCGACCAGATCCACCGCAAGCTGCTTGCCCACCTCTTCAACGGCAAGTACGACGCGATAGAGGTGCTGAAGCTCAAGCAGATCGTCGACGTCCTCGAAGAGGCCGCCGACGCTTTCGAACACGTGGCGAACACGGTGGAGACCATCGCCGTCAAGGAGTCCTGACCCGTCCATGGAGACGTTCGCCCTGGTCGTGACCATCCTGGTCGCCCTCTTCTTCACCTACACCAACGGCTTCCACGACTCGGCGAACGCGATCGCGACGTCCGTGTCGACGCGCGCGCTGACGCCGAAGGCCGCACTCGCCATGGCCGCGGTCATGAACCTGGCCGGCGCCTTCCTCGGCAGCGGCGTCGCGAAAACGGTCAGCGAGGGTCTGATCGAGACGCCCAAGGGCTCCACGGGCATGGGCATCCTCTTCGCCGCCCTCCTCGGCGCCATCACCTGGAACCTCGTCACCTGGTACTTCGGCCTCCCGTCCTCCTCCTCCCACGCCCTCTTCGGCGGCATGGTCGGCGCGGCACTGGCCGGCGGCACGACGGTCTACTGGGACGGCGTGCTGGACAAGGTCGTCATCCCCATGTTCATCTCCCCCGTCGTCGGCCTGATCGTCGGCTACCTGGTGATGACGGCGATCATGTGGATCTTCCGCCGGGCCAACCCGCACAAGGCCAAGCGCGGCTTCCGGATAGCGCAGACCGTCTCAGCGGCGGGCATGGCCCTGGGCCACGGTCTCCAGGACGCCCAGAAGACCATGGGTGTCGTCGTGATGGCCCTGGTCATCGCGGACGTCGAGGACTACGGCGACCCGATCCCGCTCTGGGTCAAGATCGCCTGCGCCCTCATGCTCTCCCTCGGCACCTACGCCGGCGGCTGGCGCATCATGCGCACCCTCGGCCGCAAGATCATCGAACTCGATCCCCCGCAGGGCTTCGCCGCCGAGACGACGGGCGCGTCGATCATGTTCACCACGGCCTTCCTCTTCAAGGCCCCCATCTCCACGACCCACGTCATCACCTCGGCCATCATGGGCGTCGGCGCGACGAAGCGCGTGAACGCGGTCCGCTGGGGCGTGGCCAAGAACATCGTTCTGGGCTGGTTCATCACCATGCCGGCAGCCGCCGTCGTCGCGGCCTGCGCCTTCGGCGTCGTACACCTGGCGTTCCTCTAGAAAGCCCGCAGACCCCCGGCCGACAGCCGACCGAACGGGACCCGCACCCGCCCACGGCGGGAAGGGGCCGTGCCGGGGGGTGCCCGCCCGCAGCGGTCGGCGCGTCGACACGGGCGAGTTGGTAAGCGACCGATTCCGCGCCGTTCCGAGGACGGACACCCCCCGGGCACGGCCCCGACCCACCCACAGCCGGCAGGCGCCACAGCACCCCGGCACCACCCCGCACAGGCCGCCGCAGGCACTCGCACGGAGGCCCGGCCGCACCCCCGCCAGGTACACGAAAACGACGGGGCCCGCCCCCGGGAGCCAGGGGCGGGCCCTTTTCGTCCTCGCGGTGGCACCGCCATGCAGCACCGCGAGGGGCTTGATCAGCCGAAACGCCCGGAGATGTAGTCCTCCGTGGCCTGGACCGACGGGTTGGAGAAGATCCGCTCCGTGTCGTCGATCTCGATCAGCTTGCCCGGCTGCCCCACGGCAGACAGGTTGAAGAACGCCGTCCGGTCCGACACGCGCGCGGCCTGCTGCATGTTGTGCGTCACGATGACGATCGTGAAGCGCTCCTTCAGCTCCCCGATCAGGTCCTCGATCGCCAGCGTGGAGATCGGGTCCAGCGCGGAGCACGGCTCGTCCATCAGCAGCACGTTCGGCTCGACGGCGATGGCCCGCGCGATGCACAGCCGCTGCTGCTGACCACCGGACAGCCCCGAGCCCGGCTTGTTCAGCCGGTCCTTGACCTCGTTCCAGAGGTTCGCGCCCTTGAGCGACTTCTCCACGATGTCGTCCAGCTGCGACTTCTTGTACGACCCCAGCAGCTTCAGCCCCGCCGCCACGTTGTCGTACACCGACATCGTCGGGAACGGGTTCGGCCGCTGGAACACCATGCCGACCTCACGCCGCACGGAGACAGGGTCGACCCCCTGCCCGTACAGGTTCTCGTCGTCGAGCATGACCTTGCCCTCGACCCGCCCGCCCGGAGTCACCTCGTGCATCCGGTTGAGCGTCCGCAGGAACGTGGACTTGCCGCATCCGGACGGCCCGATGAAGGCCGTGACCGAACGGGGCTCGATCGTCATCGAGATGTCCTCGATGGCACGGAAGGAGCTGTAGTAGGCGCTGAGGCCGCTGACATCGATGCGCTTGGCCATGTGAAATCACTGCTTCTTTCGGAATTCGGTCGCTGTGTGGCCGCGTCAGCGACCGGTCTTGGGGGCCTTCCAGCGGGCGATGCCGCGGGCCAGCAGGTTCAGGATCATCACGAAGGCGATCAGCGTCAGCGACGCCGCCCACGCACGGTCGTACGCGGGTTCGGCACCGGCGCTCTGAGAGTACTGCTGGTAGATGTACAGCGGCAGCGAGGCCTGGGCCCCTTCAAACGGGTTGTTGTTGATGAACGGGTTACCGAACACCAGCAGCAGCACCGGCGCGGTCTCACCGGCGATACGGGCGACCGCCAGCATGATGCCGGTGGTGATACCACCGATCGCCGTCGGCAGGACGATCTTCAGGATCGTCCGCCACTTCGGCACGCCCAGTGCGAGTGACGCCTCGCGCAGCTCGTTCGGCACGAGCTTGAGCATCTCCTCCGTCGAGCGCACCACGACCGGCACCATCAGGATCGCCAGCGCGAGCGAGCCGGCGAAGCCGAAGGGCTGCATCTCGAACATCAGCATGATGCTGAGGATGAACAGACCGGCGACGATCGACGGGATACCCGTCATGACGTCGACGAAGAAGGTGACGGCCCGGGCGAGGTTCCCGCGCCCGTACTCGACGAGGTATATGGCGGTCAGGACACCGATCGGCGCGGCGATCAGCGTCGCGAGACCGACCTGCTCCAGGCTGCCGATGATGGCGTGGTAGATACCGCCACCGGCCTCGCGGTCACCCACGACGCCCATCGAGTGGGTCAGGAAGTACCCGTCCAGGACCTTCGTACCGCGCTCCACGGTCGCCCAGACCAGCGAGGCGAGCGGCACGACGGCGAGCAGGAAGGCCACCCAGACCAGCGAGGTGGCCACACGGTCCTTGGCCTGCCGCTTGCCCTCGACGGCCGTGGCAATGGTGAACGTGCCGAGGACGTAGAGGATCGCGGCGATCAGGCCCCACTGGATACGGCTGTCCAGCCCGGCCACCATGCCGACGCCCACCGCGACGGCGAGCGAGCCCGCGGCGATCGCGTAGGGAGCCCACTTGGGCAGGTTGGCACCGCGCAGCGTGTTGGGGCGCTTGGTGAGGACGGCGTGGCTCATGCGTTGGCCCCCGAGTACTCCTTGCGGCGGGCGATGATCGCGCGGGCCGCGCCGTTGACCAGCAAAGTGATGACGAACAGGACCAGGCCGGAGGCGATCAGCGCGTCACGGCCGAAGGTGTCCGCCTCACCGAACTTGCTGGCGATGTTCTGGGCGAACGTACCGCCGCCCGGGTCGAGCAGGCTGGCCTGGATCTCGAAGGAGGGCGAGAGCACGGTGGCGACGGCCATCGTCTCGCCGAGCGCACGGCCGAGGCCGAGCATCGACGCGGAGATCACGCCGGAGCGGCCGAACGGCAGCACCGACATCCGGATGACCTCCCAGCGCGTGGCGCCGAGGGCCAGGGCCGCCTCCTCGTGCGTCTGCGGGACCTGGCGGAAGACCTCACGGCTGACGTTGGTGATGATCGGCAGGATCATGATCGCCAGCAGGATGCCGACCGTGAGCATCGAACGGGGCGTGCCGCCGTTCCATTCAAAGATGCCGGTCCAGCCGAAGTACTCGTCGAGCCAGGCGAAGAGGCCGCCCAGGTGCGGTACGAGGATCAGTGCGCCCCAGAGGCCGTACACGATGGACGGCACGGCGGCGAGCAGGTCGATCACGTAGGCGATCGGGCCGCTCAGCCGGCGCGGGGCGTAGTGGGTCAGGAACAGGGCGATGGCGACCGCGATCGGGACCGCGATGACCATGGCGATGATCGAGGAGACCACGGTGCCGAAGGCCAGCACCGCGATGCCGAAGACCGGCGGCTGGGTGCCCGTGTTCCATTCGAAGGTGGTGAGGAAGTTGCCCTCGTCCTCGCTGATGGCGAGGACGGCGCGGTAGGTGAGGAAGACCGCGATCGCGGCCATGATCACCAACAGCAGGATGCCCGATCCACGGGAGAGACCGAGGAAGATCCGGTCACCGGGTCGGGTGGCGCCGCGGGCGGCGCGCTTGCGCTCGGTCTCCGTCGGCTGGGGCATGGGTGGAGGCGCGTCAGTGTGCTTCGTCGTTATGTCCATCAGGTTCTCCGGTCTGCGGAGCCGGACTTGTCGTACGACTCCTGGCGGCGGTGCACCGGACGGTGCGGAGCCCGGCCCCCCGGGGTGCGGGAGACCGGGCCGCGCACTCAGGTCAGCTCAGGCCCTCGATGGTGGTGCGGACCTTGGCGATGATCTCAGCGGGGATCGGCGCGTAGCCGGCGTCGGCCAGCTGGCCCTGGCCGTCCTCGCTCGCGACGTAGTTGAGGAACGCCTTGGTCGCGGGCAGGCTGTCGGCCTTGTTGCCCTTGTCGCAGACGATCTCGTAGGTGAC
This sequence comes from Streptomyces sp. NPDC059861, assembly GCF_042731435.1. Lineage (NCBI taxonomy): Bacteria > Bacillati > Actinomycetota > Actinomycetes > Kitasatosporales > Streptomycetaceae > Streptomyces > Streptomyces sp. NPDC059861. Next base: position 227,306 of record NZ_JBHWJQ010000007.1, read on the forward strand.
CAGGGTGATCGGGTAGGCGCCGTCGGCCTTGGTCTTGTAGTTGATCTCCAGGGCGAGGTCCTTGCCCTGGCCGACGACCTCGGCGTCCGCGATGGCCGCGGTGGCACCGTCGGTGGAGGCCTTGACCGGCTCGACGGCACCGGTGTCGATGGCGACGACGTCCATGCCCTCGGCGTACGACAGCTCCATGTAGCTGATGGCGCCGGAGACCTGGGAGACCTGCTGGGCCACACCGGAGGAGCCGGAGGCCGACTGGCCGCCCTTGGCCTGCCAGGCCTTACCGCCCTCGTACTTCCAGTTGTCCGGGGTGGTGGCGATCAGGTACTTGGTGAAGTTGTCCGTGGTGCCGGACTCGTCCGAGCGGTGGAACGCCTGGATCTTCAGGTCGGGCAGGTCGGCGTCGGGGTTCAGCTTCTTGATCGCCGCGTCGTTCCACTTGGTGATCTTGCTGTCGAAGATCTTGGCGATCGTCTCGGCGTCCAGCACCAGGTTGTCGACACCCGGGACGTTGTAGGAGAGGGCGATCGGGCCGCCGACCATCGGGAGGTCGATGCCCTGGCCACCCTGGCAGACCTCCTTGGAGGCCGCGATCTCTTCCTCGTCCAGCGCGGAGTCGGAGCCGGCGAAGGCGACCTGGCCCTGGTTGAACGCGGTGATACCGGCGCCGGAACCCGAGCCCTTGTAGTTGATCTGCACGTCCTTGCAGGCCGCCGTGAACGCCTTCACCCAGGCGTCGATGGCGTTCTTCTGCGCGGAAGAGCCGTCGGCCAGCAGCTGGCCCTTGGCGTCTCCACAGTCGATCGAGCCCGTGGCGGCGGCGCTCGCGGATGAGCCACCACCGTTGCCGGTGTCGTCGGAGCCGCACGCCGTGAGGGCCAGGGCGCCGGAGACGGCGAGAGCACCGAGGGTGAGGGCCCGCCGGTTCATGCGCTGAAGCTTCACTTTTCGGGAGTTCCTTCCAGGAGCCGCCGTCCTGATTCGGCGGCGTGCGAAGTGTGTTCGGAGGCGGACGCGTTCGAGCACGCCCGTCGCCGGTAAGGCCGAAATTAGGCAGATCAGGTGAAGCCGCCTATGGCCGTAAGTGAACGGAGGGTGAACCCCTGCGGTCGGTGCGGTTAGGTCACGGAATGCTCACGCGGAGAGCACGTGAAGGTCCCAACCGAGCGCGTACCGGCGCCCACACCTTCGTTCACCTCCCTCAAACGGCACCAGACACGGACATAAGCAGAATTACCGAGAAAGCTACCTGAACCACTACGGTCCAGGTCAAGGCTTCCCGGCCCCTGGTGACTGTGCGTGACCTGGCCTGGTAAGAGGCAGGTCGGAATCGGCGCAGGGCGGAACCCACGGCTCCGAGGTGACGTCTCGTCCCATGTAAGCGGTGGGAGCGGGAGGCACGTATGGAACGGCGTACGTTCATCGGGGGCGGCGCCGCCGCGGTCTTGGGGATCGCGTCGGCGGTGGCGTGCAGCAGCGGATCCGGAACCGCCACGGCCACCCCCACCACGGCCGGTGGCCCCTCCGCGTCGCCCACCGGGCTCGGCGCGACCGCCACGACGACCGCGACCACGGCCGCCGCCGACTGGTCGGCACTGGCCCGCGATCTCGACGGCGCGCTGGTGCGCCCCGGCGACGCCTCCTGGCCGGCCGCCCACCAGCTCTACAACACCCGCTTCGACGCGCTGAGGCCCGCCGCGGTCGCGTACGTCGCCCACCAGGGGGACATACGCACGACCCTCGCCTACGCCCGCGCCCGCGGCATACGCGTGGCGATCCGCAACGGCGGCCACTCCTACGCCGGCTGGTCGTCCGGCAACAACCGCCTGATCATCGACGTCTCCAAGCTCAACCGCGTCCGCGCGAGCGGCAGCACCGCCGTCGTCGGCGCCGGCGCCAAGCTGATCGACGTCTACCGTTCCCTCGCCGCCAAGGGCGTCACCATCCCCGCCGGCTCCTGCCCGACGGTCGGCGTCTCCGGCCTGGTGCTCGGCGGCGGGCACGGGGTGGTCTCCCGGGCGTACGGCCTGACCTGCGACAGCCTCACCGGGGCGAGCCTGGTCACGGCCGGCGGCAAACAGATCACCACCGACGCCTCCCACCACCCCGACCTCTTCTGGGCGCTGCGCGGCGCGGGCAACGGCAACTTCGGCGTCGTCACCGAACTGCACTTCCGTACCCACCCGGCCCCGCAGGCGGTCTCGGCGTATCTGACCTGGCCGTGGAGCAAGGCGGCCGCGGTCGTGAAGGCCTGGCAGGAGTGGGGTCCGGACCAGCCCGACGAGATCTGGTCGTCCCTCCACCTGGCGAACGCGGCCGGCGGCACCCCCACCGTCTCCGTCGCCGCCTTCTCCCTCGGCACCTACGGCGAACTCCAGAACGCCGTCGACCGCCTCGCCGCCCGGGTCGGCGCCTCCGCATCCCACGTCTCGCTCAAGCGCCGCTCGTACGAGGAGTCGATGGAGGTCTACGCCGGCTGCTCCTCCTTCGCCACGGACGCCCAGTGCCACCTTCCCGGCACGACCCCCGGCCGCTCCCCGCAGGGCGCCCTGAACCGCGAGACGTACGCCGCCCGCTCCGACTTCTTCGACCGCTCGCTCTCCGCGGCCGGCATCCGCGCGCTGCTCGCCCAGGTGACGTCGGTGCGCGGCGGCGCGGGCAGCATCGCGTTCACGGCCCTGGGCGGCGCGATCAACCGCGTCTCCCCGACGGCGACGGCCTTCGTGCACCGCCGCTCACGGATGCTGGCCCAGTACATAGCCTCCTGGCAGGCGGGCACGTCCGGCGACTCGGCCCAGTCCTGGCTGGCCTCGGCCCACGGCGCGATGCGCCCGTACGCGTCGGGAGCGGCGTACCAGAACTACGCGGACCCGACGCTGAAGAACTGGCGGGAGGCGTACTACGGGGCCGCGGCCCCGCACCTGACCACGCTGAAGCGGATCTACGACCCGAACAGGATGTTCACGCACCCTCAGGCGCTGTAGCCCCGCCGCCTGTGCCAGGACGGCGAACTGTGCCAGGACGGCGAAATGCCCGGACCGGCCGCCTAGGCGGCGAGGTCCCGCTCCTCGGCCTCCGTGGCCCCTCGGCGAGCCTCCGGGATCAGGGCCTCGCGCCCCTCCACCACGGACCGCCGCCGCACCAGCCACCCCGCTCGGGGCGATCGCTCCACGGCCGTCGTCACGGGCGTCAGCATGGCCATGGCCAACGGTGACAGCAGCAGCGCGACGGCCGTCCCCAGCGCGAAGCCGCCGACGACGTCCGTCGGATAGTGCACGCCCATGTACACCCGGCAGAGCCCTTCGAGCAGGGCCAGCCCGATCCCGACGAGCCCGAACCGGCGATCGGCGACGAACAGCCCGACCCCGAGCGCCATCGCGATGGTCGCGTGATCGCTCACGAACGAGAAGTCGGACTTCCCGGAGACCAGGACCTCCAGCCCCTCATGCTCGAAGAAGGGCCGGGGACGCTCCACGAACCCCCGTATCGGCACGTTCACCAGCACCGCGATGCCCGCGGCCAGCGGCGCCCACACCAGCGCGGCGACGGAGCCCGCCGCCTCCTCGCCGGAGACGCCGCCGCGCCGCCGCACACTCCACCAGCACCACACCACGAGCAGCACCATGGCGAGCAGCAGCCCGAACTCACCGACGAACTCCATGGTCCGGTCGAACCAGCGCGGCGCTTCCTTGGCCAGGCCATTGATGTCGTAGAGCAGCTCGACGTCAGGGTTCGACCCGGATTGCGCGAGTCCAGCCATGATGCAGCGGCCCCTTCGTCGTCGTCTCTCGGGCGCATCCGTGCATGCGCCGCTCTGCCACCCCCGTGGTCCGTAGATCCGCGTCGATCCGCCTGCTGGATCCGTCCGGTCGGCTACGTCAACAGGAACGCACGACCTCCGTCACTACGTTCCACATTCCACGAAATGATCACGCAGACGTTATCGAAGAGAGATACATAGCCGCAGCTCAGGGGTGGGTTTCACGTTCCGTCTCCGCCCTTTTCAGACCGCCGAGGGGAGCGCTTTCGCGCCATCCTCGGTTACCCGGGTGGCACCGAAGTAGTCGGGGGTGTCGATCGGATCGAACCGGATCACCGTGTTCCGCCGAGGGGCGTTGATCATGTACCCGCCGCCGACATAGATCCCCACATGCCGGATGGCCCGGGAATTGGTCAGGTCGTCCGAGAAGAACACCAGGTCACCGGGGAGCAGTTCGTCCCGCCGCGGGTGCGGCCCGGCGTTGTACTGGTCGTTGGCGACCCGGGGGAGGGTGATCCCCACGCTCTCGTACGCCGCCTTGGTCAGCCCCGAGCAGTCGAACCGTCCGCCCTGCTCGGGCGTGCCGTTGCCGCCCCACAGATACAACGTGCCGAGCTTCTTCTGCGCGTAGTGGATGGCGCCGGCGGCCTGCTCGGACGGGTCGACCCGTCCGACGGGCGCGGCGAAGCTCTCCTGGAGCGTCGTGATGACCCGGACGTAGTTCTGGGTCTCCTTGTACGGCGGCACGCCCCCGTACTTGATGACGGCGTAGGCGCCCGCGTTGTACGCGGCGAGCATGTTCTTCGTCGCGTCGCCGGGCACGTCCTTCACGTACTTCGCGAGCGTGCAGTCGTACGAGGCGGCCGACGGGATCGCGTCGTTCGGATCCCACACGTCCCGGTCCCCGTCACCGTCCCCGTCGATGCCGTGCGAGGCCCAGGTCCCCGGGATGAACTGCGCTATCCCCTGCGCCTGCGCGGGGCTCTTGGCCGTCGGGTTGAACCCGCTCTCCTGGTACAACTGCGCGGCGAGCAGCGCCGGATTGATGGCCGGGCACAGATTGCCCCACTTCTGCACGAGCGTCTGATAGGCGGCGGGCACCGACCCCTTGGCCAGCTTCCGCCCCGCGCCACCCACTCCGCCGACCAGGTTCCCGGCCACGAGGTACACGCCCACCACGAGCACCATCACGAAGGCGACCCCGGCACCCACGGCGGCGACCGCCACGACCCACGCCTTACGCACAGTCAACCGCCCCTCACCACCCGGCAGTACGCCGACGTCAGTGTAGAGGCGGGGTCGCGAAACGGCGCGAAGCTTCAGGACGTCGTGGCCGGGGCACGGCGTCCGCCCGGCCCGGCGTCCTGACGGCAGGACCGCGACGGCGGCTGACTGCCGGTCAGACGGTGTTCGTCCCGGCCCCCAGCGGATAGCCCACGCCCGTGAGCTCCTCCGACGCCGCCCACAGCTGACGGGCCGCCGCCGGGTCGCTCGCCGCCGCCGAACGGCCCACCAGGGTCGGGGTGCCGCGCATCTCGCCGAGGCCGTCGGGGCCCACGTAACTCGCGCCCGGCAGGTCCGTCACCGCCGCGTACAGGGTCGGCAGGGCGCCAGCCCGGTCGTCCTGGGCGACGATCCGGTTGGCGATCAGCATGGCGACGCGGGAGAGCGGGTTGGCCGCGTGGCTCTGGAGGTTGGTGGCCGCGTAGCCGGGATGGGCGGCGAGGGCACGCACCCGGGAGCCGGATTCCGCCAGGCGACGCTGGAGTTCCAGGGTGAACAGGAGGTTCGCCAGCTTGGACCGGCCGTAGGCGCGGACCGGCGTGTAGCCCGACGTCATGTTCAGGTCGTCGAAGTTCAGCCCGCCCGCAGCCCACCGGTGGGCGCCCGACGACACGGTCACGACGCGGTCGGTGACGTAGGGCAGCAGCAGGTTCGTCAGCGCGAAGTGGCCGAGATGGTTCGTGCCGAACTGCATCTCGAAGCCGTCCTTGGTCCGCTGCTCGGGCAGCATCATCACGCCCGCGTTGTTGATCAGCAGGTCCAGCGGACGGTCGCCCCACTGCTGTGCGAACTCCCGCACCGACGCCAGGTCCGCGAGGTCGAGTCGCCGGACCTCCGTACTCCCGCGCACCGTCGCGGCCGCCGTCTGCCCGCGCCGCGTGTCCCGCACCGCGAACACGACGTGCGCCCCCGCGTTCGCCAGCGCGTCGGCGGCGGCGAGGCCGATACCGCTGTTGGCGCCCGTGACGACCGCCGTCCGGCCGGCGAGCCCGGGCATTCGGCCGACGTTCCACTTGCCGATGTTCTTCGAAGTAGCCATGGCCTCAATGTAGGCGGCGACAACAATGCTGTCAATGACAACAAAGGTGACGGTGGCAACAAAGCTGACGCCGACAACATCGCGATAGGATGATGCGCATGCCCGAGACCCGCCCCTACCACCACGGAGACCTGCGCGCCGCCCTGCTCGCTGGCGCGGAGCGCACCCTGCGGGACAGGGGCGCCACCGCACTGTCCCTGCGTGAACTCGCCCGCGAGACCGGCGTCAGCCACGCCGCCCCGGGCCGCCACTTCAAGGACAAGCAGGCCCTGCTCGACGCCTTGGCCCTCACCGGCTTCGAGCGCATGACCCGGGCCCTCGAAGCCGCGGACGACCCCACGCTCGCCATGGAGGAGCGGCTCACCGCGCTCGCGCGCGCCTACCTCGGGTTCACCATCGACAACGCCGAGCTGCTGGAGCTCATGTACGCCCGCAAGCACGACCCGGACGTCTCCGAGCAGCTCGCCGCCGCCGTGGAGCGCACGATCACGCCCTTCCTCCGCCTGGTCGCGGACGCCCAGCGGCGCGGCGAGATCGTCGAGGGCGACCCCGAGCGCATCACCCTCCACGCGGGCGCCACCCTGCACGGCATCGCCGCGTTCACCGCCAACGGCTCGCTCCCGCCCCAGGACGCCCTCGACAGCGTCGGCGAGGTCGTCCACCACCTGCTGCACGGGCTGCGCCCCCGCTGACCCCGCGTCACCGCCCGGACGGTTCACGGCGATAGCCTTCACCCGGAGAACATCGACGCGACCGCTCCGGTCGTAAAGAGGCTCAACGACGGCACCACACCACAGGTTCCGCACCCACCTCGTTGCCCGGCGTTACCTGCCGTGATACACAGAGTCACCATACGAGGTATTCGTACGAAACCCGCCAAGCAATGACGCCAAGTCGACATACGACGGCGCCGTTGTCGGTGAGAATGAGGCCTGACCTCTGCGCACCGCAGGGGACTGCGGAACTACCCAACAGGGGCGGTGACTTACATGCTCTTTGCGGCCGACGAGGGAGACATCAACACCATCATCGGCGGGATCGCTCCGGACTGGGGCCCCTTCGGCAGCCTGGGCAACGAGGCCAAGGTGATGATCGAGGTGGTGATGGCCGTCGCCATCCTCATCTGCCTCGGCATCGCCATCTGGGGGGCGGCCAAACAGCGCATCGGTGCGACGGCCCTCCGGGACACCTTCAGCGCGGAACAGGGCAAGGGCCTCATCATCGCCGGCCTCACCGGAGTGTTCATCATCGGCTCCCTCGGCACGCTCTTCACCATCGTGTACGGCATGGCGGTGTAAGCGCGCCCACCCCCGTCCTCCCCGGGCGCGCCCGGTCCCCACTACCCATCACCCGCCCGTCGTGCCCACCGGCTGAGGTTGCGTTTCCCTGATGTCCCTGATGTCGAGTCACCACACCGCGCCCGCGCGGGAACCAGCGCGGCTACCGTCGTACACCTACGCGGTCATTCGGTACGACGGTCTCCACTACGACATCGAGGGGGCGGACGCGGCATGAGTCCCGGGGACGAACACGAGGCCTCCGGCGGTTACGGCGGCACCGGGCACACCCGTACCCGGCTGCCGGACGGCGAACCCTACGGCGGCACCCCCCGCCGCCCCCGCAACTCCTCCCGAAGCCTGATCACGGTGGTCGGCGTGGTGGTCCTCCTGATCGCCGCGATCGCCTTCGCCAACCGAGGCGACGACGACCCCACTTCACCGAACGGCGGAGCGTCGGGCCCGACGACGTCATCGACGGCGGCGAGCGGGGAACGTCCGGCGGAGACCAAGTCGGCGGGCATCCCTACGGGGTTCGCACATGACCAAAAGGGCGCGGAGAGCGCGGCGGCGAACTACTCCATCGCGCTGGGTTCGGCCGAGATGTTCAGCAAGGCCGGCCGGCAACAGATCGTCGGCACGGTGTACGCCCCCGATGTCGCCGCCGCCCGGCAGGCGGACCTGGACAGCGCGTACTCGAGCGAGGACTTCCTGACCAACATCGGCCTGCAGAAGGACGGCACGGCTCCGAAGGGGCAGTCCTTCATCTCCCGCGTCATTCCGGTGGGCACCAAAGCCACCGCGTTCAGCGCCGACGACGCCACCGTCGAGGTCTGGTACACGTCTCTCTTCGGCCTCTCCGGCGAACGCTCCACCAACCCGGTGTCCGAAAGCTGGTACACGACGACGTACCAGCTGACGTGGATCGCGAACGACTGGAAGGTCACGGACTTCCAGCAGAAGGACGGACCCGTGCCGGTCGGGCGCGACCAGCAGGCCTCTACCGCGGACGACATGACGAAGGCCGTCGAGGAGTACGGAGGGTTCACGTATGCGCGCTAACCACCGCTTCCTCGCAGTCACGGCCGCCTTCGCGGCCGTACAGTCCACCGCGGTGCTGATGGCCACCCACGCCATGGCCGCACCCACGCCTTCGCCGACCCCGAGCAACGACCCCTGCGATCTCATCCGCGGCCCCGCCAAGGACTACTGCGAACGAGAAAGCGGCTCGAACCGCAGCGGTGTCGACTCCCCCTCCCTCGACCCCACCTCCACCCTCGACCCCCTCTCCTCCCTCGCCAAGGGCTGTGCCGACGCCGCCGCCTGGACCATCGACAAGCTCAGCGTGGCCGTGAAGGACACCGCCAACGTCGACTTCACGAACGAGAAGTTCCTCCAGCAGTACGCCGTCGTCTTCGCCGCGTCCACGATCCTCACGCTCCTCCTCTGGCTCCTGGCCGTCGCCAAGCGAGCCGTCAGAGGCGCCCCCCTCTCCACCGCCATCGGCGAAGCCATCGGCTTCCTCTGGCTCACCGTCCTCGCCTCCGCCTTCACCCCCCTGATCCTCTACACCGTCGTCTCGGCCACCGACGGCGTCTCCGAGGTCCTCGCGAAGGCCACCGGCGACCAGACGGACGCCTTCTTCGGCAACTTCTCCGGCGCCCTGGAGAAGGGCGAGAACATCGGCGGCGGTCCGATCATGCTGATCGTCGTCTCCCTGGTCAGCATCCTCGCCGCCGGCGTCCTGTGGCTGGAACTCGTCATCAGGGCCGCCCTGCTCTACGTCGGCGCCCTCCTCGGCACGGTCGTCTACGCCGGCCTCGTCGACAAGAACCTGTGGGGCCACGTCCGCCGCTGGGCCGGCATCATGATCGCGGTCATCCTCGTGAAGCCCGTCATCGTGATCGTCCTCGGCCTGGCCGGCGCCCTCAGCGCCGACGACGGCCCCGACGCCTTCTCCGCGGTCGTCTCCGGCCTCGCGATCATCCTGCTCGCCATCTTCGCCTCCGCGATGATCTACCGGTTCGTCCCCGGCTTCGGCGACGAGATCGCGGGCTCCCGCAACAACCGCATCATGCAGAACGCCGAGGGCAAGGCCGCCGCCGTGATCAGCTCCCCCGCGACCCTGGTCGCCCAGGGCATCAAGACCCACAGCACCCGCGCGGACAACAACGGCCAGGCCCAGTCCGGCGGTGGCGGCGGCGCCCGCCCCGCCAACCAGGCCTCCGGCGGCGTCGCCGCCCACAGCTCCCGCCCCACGAACGGCGGCGGCGGATCTGTCCCCTCCGCCGCTCCCGCGCCACGCTCGTCCAGCCCGATCAACACGCCCCACGCCAGCAACACCCGCAACAGCAGCGGCAACCGCCCGGGAGGTGAAGGGCGTTGACGACCGAGTCCCACCTGTCCCATCCGGTCACGCCCCGCCGTACATATCTGATCGGCCGCGCCCGGCCGAACGCGATCGTCGGCCGGAATCGAGAGACCGGCGAGATCGCGCTGATCATCGTGGGCGCGTTCCTCGGCATGATGTGCGGGCTCCTCGTCCCGGTCCTGTCCCTGCGGATCGTGCTCCTCATGGGCTTCCCGATGCTGGCGCTGGCCGCGGTCTACGTGCCGTACAAGCACCGCACGCTCTACAAGTGGTACGAGATCAACCGCAGCTACAAGCGCACCCTGCGCCAGAACGCCACCTACCGCTCCGGCGTCATGGAGGCGGGCACCCGGCTCGACGGGCGCGAGATCGAGATCGGCCCGCCGCCGGGCATCGGCCGTATCACCTGGCTCGCCGCCCCGTTCGGCCCCGACGAGATCGCCGTACTGCTGCACGCGGACCGCAAGACCGTCACCGCCGCCATCGAGATCGAGGGCCCCGGCGTCGGCCTGCGCGACAGCGAGGACCAGGAAGCCCTCGTCGACCGCTTCGGCACCCTCCTCAAGCACGTGGCGAACGGCGACGGCTTCGTCACCCGCCTCCAGATGCTCGCCCGCACCCTCCCCGCCGACCCGGACGCCCACGCCAAGGACGTCTCCGTCCGCGGCGACGACCGCGCACTGCCGTGGCTCCAGCAGTCGTACGACCAGCTCCAGTCGATGGTGTCGACGAGCAGCGAGCAGCACCGCGCGTACCTCGTCGCCTGCATGCACTACGGCCGCGAACTCGCCGCCGAGGCCCACGCCATGGCCCGCGCGGCCCGCCCGCACGGCGGCAAGGCCGACCGCGACGCCGGGCTCGCCGTCGTCATGGCCCGCGAGCTGACGGACATCTGCTCCCGGCTCCAGGAAGCCGACATCCGCGTACGGCAGCCCCTCGGCCAGGGCCGGCTCGCCTCGCTGATCCACTCCATGTACGACCCGGACCACCCGATCGACCACATCCAGGCGATGACCAAGCGCAACGCCTGGCCGGCCGAACTGGACGCCATGGAGCCCACCTTCCTCCAGGCGAAGACACGCGAGTCCTCCACGCGCGCCCCCTGGTGCCACGCCACGGCCTGGGTGAAGGAGTGGCCGATGACCCCGGTCGGCGTCAACTTCCTGGCGCCGCTGCTGGTCCACACCCCGGACGTCATCCGGACGGTCGCCGTCACGATGGACCTCGAACCCACTGAGGTCGCCATCGAACGCATGCTGACGGAGAAGACCAACGACGAGGCCGAGGCGTCCCGCGCCGCCAAGATGAACCGCACCGTCGACCCCCGCGACATCGCCGCCCACAACCGCCTCGACCAGCGCGGAGAGGACCTCGCGAGCGGCGCCGCCGGCGTCAACCTGGTCGGCTACATCACCGTCTCCTCGCGCAACCCGGAGGCACTGGCCCGCGACAAGCGCACGATAAGGGCGTCGGCCGGAAAGTCGTATCTGAAGCTGGAGTGGTGCGACCGCGAGCACCACCGGGCCTTCGTGAACACCCTCCCGTTCGCCACCGGAATCCGAAGGTAGGGGTTGATGCCCTGATGCGGGACCCGCTCTCCGTCATCACCGAAGCCTTCACATCCTTCCTGTTCGGGAAGGTGGAGACCACGCGGCTGCCGGTGCGCACCTCCACGGGCCAGGCCCAGGCGGTCTACCTGCCCACCGCGGCCCCCGGCCTCGGCGACTCCGGCGTCATCATCGGCCGCGAGGTCTACTCCGGGAAGGGCTACATCTACGACCCCTTCCAGCTGTACGGCCAGCAGCTCCCGGCCCCGCACTGGCTGGTACTCGGCGAGTCCGGCAACGGCAAGTCGGCGCTGGAGAAGACATACGTCCTGCGCCAGCTCCGCTTCCGCGACCGCCAGGTCGTCGTCCTCGACGCCCAGGGCGAGGACGGCGTCGGCGAATGGAACCTCATCGCCCAGGAGCTGGGAATAACCCCCATCCGCCTGGACCCGATGGCGGCCCTGGACCACGGCATCCGCCTGAACCCGCTGGACCCCGCCATCACCACCACCGGCCAGCTGGCGCTCCTGCGCACCATCATCGAGGTCGCGCTGGGGCACGGCCTGGACGAGCGCTCCGGCTTCGCCCTCAAGGTGGCGCACGCCTACGTCAACGAGACGATCGTCGAGCGCCAGCCCGTCCTGACCGACATCGTCGAGCAGCTACGGCACCCCGAGCCCGAGTCGGCCGAGTCGATGAACGTCGACATAGACGACGTACGGGCATGGGGCCTGGACGTGGCACTGGTCCTGGACCGGCTGGTCGACGGTGACCTCCGGGGCATGTTCGACGGCCCCACGACGGTCGGCATCGACCTCGACGCCCCGCTCATCGTCTTCGACCTCTCCCACATCGACCGCAACTCCATCGCCATGCCGATCCTGATGGCGATCGTCGGCGTGTGGCTGGAACACACCTGGATCCGCCCCGACCGGAAGAAGCGCATCTTCCTGGTCGAGGAGGCCTGGCACATCATCAACAGCCCCTTCGTGGCGCAGCTGTTCCAGCGGCTGCTGAAGTTCGGCCGACGGCTCGGCCTGTCCTTCGTGGCCGTGGTCCACCACCTGTCCGACGTGGTCGACGGCGCGGCCGCGAAGGAGGCCGCGGCGATCCTGAAGATGGCCTCGACCAGGACGATCTACGCGCAGAAGGCCGACGAGGCGCGGGCGACCGGCCGGGTGCTGGGTTTGCCCAGGTGGGCGGTGGAAATCATCCCCACACTGACACCGGGCATCGCCGTGTGGGACGTCAACGGCAATGTCCAGGTCGTCAAACACCTGGTCACGGAGACGGAACGCCCGCTGGTCTTCACCGACCGCGCGATGACCGAGTCCTCCGCCGACCTCACCGACGACGCCCTGCGCGCCGCCGAGCTGGAGGCGGAGGAACGAGCGGCGGCGCTCATGGAACAGCACCTCGGCGACTCCGAGTCGACGGTGGCGTAAGGGGACGGCGTGAGAGCGGACGACCACCGGCGGGAAGCCCAGGGCGGTATCCCCGACGGCCTGCTGATCGGCATACTCGGGTTTCTCCTCGGCATGACCCTGCTGGTCTGGACGGCCACCGGCCTGGCGGGCCTGTTCGCGCACGGGTCGTGGCCGCGGGGCGTGACGTTCACCGGCACACCGCTTGCCATGCGCCACCTCATCGCCCAGCCGCACGACATCACCGGCGCCTGGCCGCAGACCCCGGGAGCACAGCTCTCGGGGTACGGCCTGTTCTGGGGACTGTTCATCGGCCAGCTGATGGTCCTGCTCGTGCTGACGCTCTTCGTGATGGGGACGGTGGCGCGCTGGAGAGCGGGCAAGGTGAAACGCCGGGCGGCCGCGCGGCACACGTCGACCCCCGCACCCGCGGTCTCCCACGAGGTCCCGACCCCGAGAACCGCGGAAGCCGTCGTGCCGGCACCGGCACCGCAGCCGACGGAAACACTCCACGAGAGCGAGCCGGAGCAGGTGCTCCGCACCCCCCTGTTCGGCAATCAGGTGGGCGGCTGGGAGAAGCTCCACGCGACGACCAAGGAAGCCCGCCGGACAACCGCGACCGAGGCGATCCGCGAGGCCGACGGCCCCACCCTCGTCGTCACCTCGAACCCGTCCCTCTGGCAGGACACCAAGGACCCCAGAGCCAAACTGGGCCCCACGCTCCTCTACGACCCCACCCACACCTGCGACACCCCGGCCCGCCTGCACTGGTCCCCCATCACCCACTGCGAGGACAAGGAGACGGCGATCGCGAGAGCCGCCGCCCTCCTGACCCCGGTCAACCCCACCTCACGACTCGACCAGGCCGTCAGCGACACCGCGCAGACCCTCCTGCGCAGCTATCTGCACGCCGCCGCCCTGGACAACCGCACCATCCGCCACGTGCACCGCTGGTCCCAGGGCACCCAGATGCAGGAAGCGGTACGCACCCTCCGTACCCACCCCAAGGCCGCCCCCGGCGCCGCCGGCGAACTCGAAGCCGCCCTCACCGCGCACCCCGAACGCCGTGACATGGCGCACGAGTTGACCGCCCGCGCCCTCTCGGCCCTGTTCACGCTCAACATCCGCGAGTCGTGCACACCCAACCGACCCGACACCCTCTCCCTGGATTCCTTCGTCGCAGAAGGGGGCACGCTCTATGTGGTCGGTGAATCCATCGAGGACCCCCGGACCAACCCGGGCGCGATGCCCCTGATCACCGCGCTCGTGTCCAGCGTGGTCGAGCACGGCCGGCGCATGGCCGAACGGTCATCCTCCGGTCGGCTCGACCCACCACTCACCCTCGTCCTCGACGACGTGGCGGCGGTGGCCCCGATCCCCCAACTCCCCTGGCTGCTCGCCTCCGGAGCCGACCAGGGGCTGCCGACCCTCGCCCTCGTCCGCTCCCGCGAACAGGCCCGCACCCGCTGGCCCCACGACGAGCTCCCGGTCTGACGTCAGCCCCGCTCCAGAACGAACTCCCGCTCACAGGGGCCCTCCTGGCCGGCCAACGGGACGCTCACGCCACTGGCCTCGAAGCCCACCTTCCGGTAGAAGGCCTGCGCCCGCCCGTTCTCCTCGTGCACGATGAGCCGCACCCGCTCCAGCCCCCGCGCCCAGCACCACTCCAGCGCCTCGTCGAAGAGCAACTCGGTCAGCCCGCACCCCCGATGCTCGGGCCGCATGTACACCCCCACGAGATGCCCCTGCCGCCGCGTCACGGGAAACCCGGCCCAGTCCGTCGTCCCCGGCTCCTCGACGAGCACGGTCAGCGTCCCGACCAACTCCCCGTCCGGTCCCTCGGCGACGACCTGCTGAGCCCCGACCGCGCCCTCCGCGGCCCGAGCGGCCCGGTCCCGCCAGAACGAATCCGGGCGGGCCACCGCCTCCTCGTAGGTCTCCAGAAAGGCGATCCGCGCGACCGGGTCCCGCAGCGCGGCAAGCCGCAACTCCCGGGTCGCCGGCCACTCCTCGGCCCGCAGGGACCGAACGACGTACCGCTCTTCGGCGCTGGTGCTCATGGGCCCCACCGTAGTGCCCGCCCTAAAACGCAGAAAACCCCGCATCCGAAGATGCGGGGTTTTCATCAAAAATTGTTCGGCGGCGTCCTACTCTCCCACAGGGTCCCCCCTGCAGTACCATCGGCGCTGTAAGGCTTAGCTTCCGGGTTCGAAATGTAACCGGGCGTTTCCCTCACGCTATGACCACCGAAACACTATGAAACAGACAACCAGACCACCACCATCAACATGGCAGTGGTGTTGTTCGTGGTTTCAGAACCAACACAGTGGACGCGAGCAACTGAGGACAAGCCCTCGGCCTATTAGTACCGGTCAACTCCACACGTTACCG